>JAUWDQ010000083.1 GCA_030608745.1 Pseudomonadota bacterium
CCCTTTTTCATACATCAATTAAATAGATCTTCCCGAAATCGCCGGGTATCCCTTTTTCCCTCCTAAAGAAGCCCCTTCTCCTTGTAGAATTTCACCGCACCGGGATGCAAGGGCTGCCCTGCGAAATCCGGGGTTTCTTTGTCGAATCTCCATTTCTTGAAAGCCTTATGTACCTTGTACAGAAAGTCCCAGTTCTCATCGATTGCCTTGACCATTTTGTAAACCACATCCTCTGGAACTTCCTTTTGTACTTGGAGACAGCCCGGAACCCCGTGCGATGAGATATCTTTCTCCACTCCAGGATAGGTTCCACCTTTGATAACTGTAGGGGACATGAAGGGCAACTTCTTAAAAAGCCTCCGTTTTTCGTCCTTGGTGAGCTCCACTAACCTGATTTTCGTAGTCGTTGCCATATTAAGTACCGTTGCGTTAGGTACCCCAACATAATTAGCATAGCAATCGATACGACCTTCAGCTATGGCATCACACGCTTGTTGATCCCCTATGTAGTGGATCTTGAAATCTCCCTTCTTAAGACCGGCGATTTCTAATATCCACAGCGCCCTCTGATTGCTCGCTTTCCCCCGGGTTCCAACCGCGACTTTCTTCCCTTTAAGATCCCTGATGGACCTAATGGGGCTTTTGGCAAGGACAATCCAATGGGCGGGACTCATGTGTTGGAGCATGATACTCCTTACGCCCGAAAGATCATATTTCTTTTTATACGGAATTTTCCCGTCTTTTGCGGCCCAGAACATATCCAGGGTCGTCAGCGCGATATCAAACTCCTTTGACGCCAACAATTTTGGATTATTCCCCCCGCTTCCACCCCCTCCGAGGGTAACGGTAATTTCGGGAATCTCCCTGTTCCAAATTTCCGCCAGTCCTGTCCCAGTTACGTACCAGGTTCCACCTATAGTGGATGTTCCCAAGGTCAATCTCATTTTAGCTCCAACTGGAGGAGCAGTTGCGAGGTGAACGGTGAACCCAAGGAAAAGGACTGAAATGAAAACCAACCTAAACATTCGACTTCCTTTAATCGATAACATTTCTTCATCCTCCTTTTCTGTAATAAGTACTCTGCCCTTCATAATTGATCTCGTTGTCGCATATCGCCCCGGCAATTATTTCCTTTCCATCACCACCTCCTTTCAGTTGAGGTATTAGGCTTCTGTTCTTTGGGAAAATTGGATTCTTGGATCCAGGAACGAAGACTTCATTAAGTGCTCGTCGAATTTCGAGGACCATGTCTTTTAACACAAAGAATCTGAGGTGTCAAGGAAAAACTTTCCCCACACCAATATTAGGCCATTAATGACCAGCAGAGGGGAGCACACCCCGAGATGAAGCGTGTGAAACCTCTCTCTTTAACAACCGCTTTTGCTAATATCCTTAACTCTCGGTCCCGGCTTACACGAAGCCGACGTAGCGCCTCTTGACGACAGCACTGTATACCAGTTTGGTGAGGTCAACGATGTCGAACCACGGTAGACCGGTCGCTTCCTGCACTCCGGCCGCATAAGGGGCGAAGTTGATCCCCTCACAAACAATGGCCCCTATTTCCGGGTTCTTCTGGACGAGCGTCCTCACCATGTCAATAACGGCCTTCTCGACTTTCTCTGGGTCGAGCTCCATAGCGGCACGGGGATCTTCATATGTCTTATAAAAGTCGGGGGCTTGCTCCGCGCCCATGATAACGATTGGCTCATCCCTGATCCCCGCAAGCTTCAGGTGGCGATCGGTCAAGCGGCGGGAGTCCATGACGAGAATACCCACCTTCTTGCCTTTCGGCAACATCCGCGACACCATGGGCACTTGTAGGAGATTGGACGTAAATACGGGTACCTTCACGGCTTCGCTCAGCGCCTCTTGAAAGGCGATCAGGTAGCCGCAACTGGTAGTGATGGCGCGCACCCCGGCGGCCTCAAGCTCTTTGGCGGCCTCTATGAAGTCTGGCAACACCGATTCATCGCTTTCCATGACAACGCGCTGCCCAGTGGCCCCCGGTACCATGCGGATGCGTACGGGGAAATCGAAGGTCGAGGCATTACCGATATCCCCCGGAATTCTCGGAAACTTGGTGTCGAGTACCAAAATACCAATGGCCTCGCCATAGATGGATCGTCCTCCACGATAGATTGGCATACTCTCTCCTCTTTTCATCACAGTCCTTTGTAAGGATTATGAATCGGTAGAGATAAGTAAAACTGGCAAACCGAAACGGGCACCCTAAAGCGACGATTTCGAAGATCGAGAACCCTTGGAGGGGTAACCCCCAGCTAGTCCCAAGGGCTTCCGTGCCAAGTTTCTCCGCCAGGCTAACTACTAAGGAAGGCAGCCTACACGAAGCCGACATAGCGCCTCTTGACTACCGCGCTGTATACCAGCTTGGTAAGGTCAATGATGTCAAACCACGGTAATCCGGTGGCCTCCTGTACTCCCGCCGCGTAGGGGGCGTAATTGATGGCCTCGCAAACGATGGCTCCTACATCCGGGTTCTTCCGGACCAGCTCCTTCACCATACCAATGACCGCTTTCTCGACTTTCTCGGGGTCGATCTCCAAAGCTCCACGGGGATAGGTATTGTAGAAGTCGGGGACTTCCTCCGACCCCATGATAACGATTGGCTCGTTGGTGATCCCCGCGGCCTTCAGGCAGTCCTCGGTCAGGCGGTGGGAATCAATGGTTAGAATACCCACCTTCTTGCCTTTGGGCAGCATTCGCGACACCATGGGCACTTGCAAAAGGCTGGATGTAAACACGGGTACGCTCACAGCATTGATAAGGGCCTCTTGAAAGGTGGTCAAATAGCCACAACTGGTGGTGATGGCACGCACCCCATCAGCCTCCAACTCCTTGGCGGCTTCAACGAATTTGGGCATCACTGATTCATCGCCTTCCAGGACAATGCGCTGAGGAGTGGCCCCCGGTATCATGCGGATGCGCACGGGGAAATCGAAGGTTGAAGCATTACCCATGTCTCCCGGAATCCTGGGGAACTTCGTTTCAAGTAACAGGATACCAATTGCCTCACCATAGATGGATCGTCCTCCACGATAGATTGGCATAATCTCTCCTCCTCTCCCTCATATCAGCCTATAAGAATGGCTAACAGCATATATAGACTGGCCGGACGAAAATAAGCCCCCTGGATTGTACTCGAAGGCCTTCTCGTTTTCGAGGTGCTAACAAACATTGTCAGTCTTTCCCCACGCCCAAAAACATTGCACAGCGTGGTTACAAAATCCACTTTTAGATAGGAAAGATCTAGTATGAAAAGGCTCCTCGTGTCAAGAGAAAATGTATCCCCCGAGGTGTCGCTTTGCCATATTCAGTTGTTCCTCCCTTAATGTTTTTGTATTCCCTCGCGTGTGCATTTGATCAGTTCGGGATAGAAGGAAAGATCCATTCCAGCGTTTCTCCGCCCGGTCAGATAGGGTTAAACTTTCATTACGCCTGCTATCCCTGTCCGAAACATTCTTAAGAAAAGTACTTTCTTGGTTCTATGGCTTTGATTCTTCCTGGTCTCTACGGTTGACTGGAGCCGTCATCTCCACGTTGCCGGAATCCGGCCTGGGGGCATTCGTGTTTGGGCTAAGTAGGGGATACCGTAACCGGATCAGGAAGGTGCTGATCAAGAGACTCTACGAAAAGAGCTGGCTGATCCAGACAGTGCAGAATTGGAGACCACCTGCAAATGCACCATGCAATCCTTTCCTGCTTGACATACAACACTTGTTTTCTATATCTTAAAATCGCTTTGTTCTCTCTTCATAGAGGAATTCCCAACTACAAATGCTAAGGAGGGGTTATCCATGCGAAAACATGAGTTCATCAATTCGTCCCGAGTCTTTACCAGCGGTGTGGGGTCCTCCCACGCGGTAAAGGCAGGCGACCACCTCTTTCTCACAGGCATGACGGGCAGAAATGTGAAAGGGGACTGGGCCAGCCGGGGCCATGTAGAAGGCCAAGCGAAACAAGTATTTGAAAACATGGCCTTTGTCCTGGAGGAGGCTGGAGCTTCCTGGCGGGATGTGGTAAAGATCCTGGTCTACCTTTCCCACCACCGCATGTGGGATACCGTCTTCTCAATTCTAACCTCTCACCTGGGAGACGCCTGCCCTCCTCTTAGCGCGGTAGTGGTGGAGTTTCCTGACCCGAACCTCCTCTTGGAAGTGGATGCCATCGCCTTCCTAGGGCCCAAGCGGACTCTCAATCCTCGCTCTCTCATGGACGTCACCTCCCTCAACTCGTCTCACGCCGTCGTGGCTGAGGGTCTTGTCCACATGCGAGGGCAGACGGCTCTGGACCGGAATGGAGAAATCTCAGGTCCGGGAGATATTCAGATTCAGACAAGGACCGTCTGGGGTAATCTCCAAACCATCTGTCAGGAGGCGGGAGGCAGCTTGGAGGACTTGGTCAAATTAAATATCTTTATGGCCACCCCCAACTTCCTCAATGAAGTCGTTTCCCACCGAAGGGATACCTACCCGCACATCCGACCCACCAGTTCTTCGGGGTTTGTGGGCTTTCCCAACTCACAGGTTCTGATCCAGGTAGACGGATGGGCTTGCTTGGGACAGAGGGAACGCATTTATACTGACAACGTTTGGAATCCTGAGAAGGCTGGTTCAGCCCAAGCTATTCTTCTCGAGAATGGCCTCATGCCTATCATCGGCATATCTGCTCGGAATTTGGACAGCAGCTATCATGGGGTGGGCGACATCCGTGCTCAGTGTGTCCATACGATGGAAATCGTGCGGCATATATTGGAAAAAGCTGGGGCAACTTACGATAACGTAGTGAAGCTTATCAGCAACGTCTCCCATCCTGCCTTTGCTCCTGTGGCCCGAGAAGTCCGGTCCTCATACTTGAAGGAAAACCGACCTGCTCTTTGCACCATCGTCTTCCGCCATCCCTCCACATTAGTTCTGGTGAAGACCGAGGCCTGGGCCTACCTGGGCTCATGAGGAACAAAAGGGAGTACAGTGGTACCCTTTCGGGGGACTTTACATAGCTCTCAATCTCATCTGAAAGGTATGGAGGTCGCGATAAAGGGGCGAGGTTCCGCAGATACCGGAGTTGGTGCCAAGAACCATTGAAGGTAACGAATAGTCAGAAAATCTATATGCCGTTACCATCCAGAGATCAAATGCAGAAATCTTTATCGAAAAAAATCTAATAGCCTGAAAAGCTCTTTCTATTGATCTTATTCCCCCTTGTTGACCACATACGTCGGATTGCCCTGAAGATAGTTAATAATATTATCTACAGCCATCTGGGCCCCATTTTCTATTGTTTCCGAAGTCATCCCCGCATTATGAGGAGTGAGAACGACGTTATCGAGCCTAAGCAAAGGATTACCTGGAGGAATCGGCTCCTCATCAAAAACATCCAGGCCTGCTCCTGCGATTTTACCCTCAGCAAGGGCATCAACCAATGCTTCTTGATTGATGATAGGACCTCTTGCTGTATTGATAATGATTCCAGTAGGTTTCATCAAAGATAATTCCTTCTTTCCGATAAGGTTCTGACTCTGAGGAGTGAGCCGTACGTGGATGGACAGTATGTCTGCCTTCAGTAAGATATCTTCCAAGGACATGAGCTCAACACCATGTTTTTGCGCTCTCTCTGCGGAAGGGTTAAATGTCCAAGCGATTGCCTTCATACCTATTCCCTTACCAATCCTCGCAAGCTGCCCCCCGATCGCTCCCAAACCAACCAATCCAAGTGTCTTTCCATGAAGCTGGGTCATAAGCCCTCGAGGCCATTTGTCTTTCCTTACTTCTCGATCAATGACGCAAATACGACGGGCCACTGATAACATCAGGGCCAAGGCATGTTCGGCAACGGCAGCCGCTGCAAACCCAGGAGTATTCGTTACCACAACATCATGCTTAGAGGCTGCTGCTAAATCAACGTTATCGGTTCCTGTTCCCAAGACAGAGAGAAGTTTTAAGGACGGACAACCGGCAAATACTTCTTCGGTAAATTTCGAATAAGCTCTAACATTGATCGCCACCTTAGCTTCCGTCATTCTCTCAATAAGCTCCCCTTGAGAGGAAGCTTTGGTATTAAATAGTGCAACCTCCCCATGATCCTGCAACTTCTCGAGGGCCTTGGTGCCTTTCATCTGAGGGGGAGCATCATCAGGAATCACTATTTTCGGCATGCTTTTTCCTCCTTTCGTAAAGGTTTTGTTTAGATTTTCGTCTCTAAGATGAGATCTATTGCATAAACCTTTGTAAATTTAGCTGGGCAAGCTCCTCGGGGTATTCCCCCTTAGCAATCAGATCGGCGATCAACCTTCCCGTTATGGGAGCCAGAGCGATTCCGTCCCCCTCGTGGCCAGCTGCCATAATGAACCCTTTCACCTCTGGAACTTCCCCCAGGATCGGCAAGCCATCAGGAGTAGAAGGCCGCAGCCCGGCAAACGTTCTGATAAGACTCACGTGTCTCAGAATGGGCAGTAATCTTACGGCTTCTCGCCCTATGAAAGATATGCCTTCGAACGTTGTATTGTTGTCATAACCCACGAACTCCCTGCTACTCCCGATAAGAAGATTCCCATTTTTCGCCGCCCTCAAACCAAATCCCCCGGAAATCTCTTTCCCAGTTTTACCACTAGTCCCTTCTGAGTATTTTGACATCAGGTATTTAGCTGAATTGAGACTTCCACGAATAATAGGAGGAATAGACTCGGTCACAAGCAGCATTCCTCGTCTTGGTCTTATCGGAATTTCAGCACCCACCATATTTCCGATTTCAGGTACCCAAATCCCTCCAGCATTGACTACCGTTTCAGTCCTTATATTACCGCGATCTGTTATCACCGCAGATACTCTGCCCCTGTGCACCTGGATACCTTGAACCTCAGTATACGTATGAATATTCGCTCCTTCCTTCCTCGCAGCCTTGGCAAAACCAAAACTAACCTTCAAAGGATTAATTGTGCCATCTATTGAGCAAAAAGTTGATGCTAGGACGCAATCACTTAGGGCTGGCTGTCGCTCTCTTATTTCCTTCCTCGACAGGAGTTCCACATTCAAACCGATTTTCCGTTGTCTTTCCGCCAAGGAATGAATATAGTCTACCTCCTCTTCAGTTTCAGCAATAATCATACTTCCATCCATCTCATACTCGAGATCTTCCCCCAATTCTTCATTCAAGTTCTGATAGATTTCCCTACTTTTCAAGGCGACCTTTAATTTTATGCCGGAACCCTTAGTCTGCATCGCTATGCCGCCATTACAGGCGCCAGATGTGCCAGAAGATAAATCTCCGCGTTCCACGAGAACAACATCCACCCCTTGTTTCGCCAGGTAATATGCCACGGCGATGCCTATGATTCCCCCTCCTACGATTACTACCTGTACCGATCTCCTAATCATTACTCACTCTCCAGTTGGCCTCGACATTTCTTATGTAAGTAAGCCCACCTGTGAAGATAAAATCTACCAATAACAATTAAGCCAAATGTCTCAAAAACCCTTTGTAATACCTACCCATTCTCTCTTCTCCCTTTAAGATCTGACGCAAATATTTTCTTAACCAGAGGAATGCTACCCCCAGAAATGATCTTTTCAATTATGAAATCAGGAAGTTTTTTACCCTTTATAATTTCGTTTTTCGTATGATTTATTATCTCACCATTTGAAAAATTCACTTCAATTAGATCTCCTGTATCGACTTTGGCACATACTTCCGAACATTCTAAGACAGGAATACCCTCACTAATACAATTCCGGAAGAATCCTCGAGAAAATGACTCTGCAATAATGCCCCCCAATTTAAGATGTTCAAAGGCCAAATGAATGCCACCTCGAATGGATCCCAAACCAAAGTTTCTTCCCGTTACGAGAAAATCACCCTTCCTTACTTCTAGGGCAAATTGTAAATCGACCCCTTCCATCAAATGTTTAGCTGCTTCAGCAGGCTCATGAATATCCATGTATTTACTTGGATATATCTGATCAGTATCAACATTATCGCCGTACTTCCACGTCCTTCCCTTACGGATTAGCTCATCCATAAAACAAGCTGTCCTCTAAACAAATCCTCTGGGATCTGTAATTTCGCCTGTTACAGCGGAGGCTGCAACAGTAGCCGGCGAGGCAAGAAAGACTTTCGCCTCGTCGCTCCCCATTCTCCCCCGGAAATTCCTATTCGCGGAGGAGATACATACTTCTCCTTCTCCCAGCACCCCCTTTGTGGCTCCAATGCAAGCTCCACAACCGGGATTACATATTACGGCTCCTGATTCGATCAAGATCTCCAAAACACCTTCGTTTAAGGTCTTCAAATACACCTCTTTGGATGCCGGGTTAACTATCAACCTAACTGAAGCCCCGATGCGGCGCCCTTGCAAGATTTGAGCGGCGATTTTGAGGTCAGAAAAAAGGCCATTAGTGCAAGATCCAATAAAGGCTTGATTTATTTTCACCCCTTTGACCTCATTTACACTTACGACGTTGTCGACTCTGTGTGGAAGGGAAACCTTCGGTTCCAGAGTAGAAAGATCTATAGATTCGATACGTTCATATACAGCGTCAGGATCATTTTTCACAATGTGGAATTGTTGATCTGTTCTTCCCTTGAGATAGTCCATTGTTGTTTCATCGGGTTCAACTATTCCCGTTTTAGCCCCCATTTCGACGGCCATATTACACAGGGTTAACCTTCCATCCATATTTATCGTCTTAACCGCATCCCCCGAAAATTCAACGGCCTTGTACATTGCCCCATCAGCCTTCAATCTCCCTATTACTTCCAAAATGATGTCCTTAGGTGTAACCATCTGTGACAGACTGCCGAACAGATCGATTTTCATTGTCGAGGGCACCTTGAACCATAGCTTTCCCGTCGCGAGCAACTCCACAGTCTCGGGAATTGAAATCCCGGTTCCAAAAGCTCCTAAAGCTCCGAACATGGTACAATGGGAGTCGTTTCCGGGAATTAACATGCCCGGACGAACAAGTCCCTTTTCAACTGTTACGTGAAGGTGAATTCCCTCGTTGATATCAAAGAAATGCTTTATGTTCTGTTCCTGAACAAATTGTCGAATGAGATTATGATTGGAAGCTGTCTGTGGATTATTTGCGGGAACTAAATGGTCTAAGCAAACGACAAATTTCTCAGAATCCCAAATTCTTGGAATCCCAGCTTGTCTAAACGTCCTTACCAGAAGGTGTCCGGAGGTATCATTTGTTATTGTCAAATCAGCGTTTGCCTCGACAAACTCCCCTGCTTCAACCCTCCTCTTTCCCGACTTGAGGGCCAATATCTTCTGTGCGATGGTCATCCCCTTCTTCTTCAATTCATTCATGACTCCCGGAAATCGTTGCCGCTACGGAAACGTTGGAAAGATTCCCTTGGGTAGTTGAACAAGCATGAATTTCTCCAGAATCAAGTAAATGATAAGAGGACCAATCACCGCCATTGGTACAATCTTCGTCCACTTTCTCATGCCAAAACAATAGAGCAACATGCCGAATGTTACTATAGTCGCGTATAGGTATCCGATTATGTATAACAAAGAGTATGACAAGACCAAAACCCCTATGGTGAAAAAGGTTATCATCCCTATTTTCAACCTTTGCTCAGATACCTCTTCTGAGGTCTTCCCTTTCTTAAGGAAATCAGCCAAAACAAGAAGGCCACCCAAAACCCCGATGACGACGGACAGTATAAACGGAAACAACCTCGGCGATAACGCGATATTTTTCATTACACCGAGTCCGCCCTTCCATTCCACCCCGGGCTCATCTATTCCCAAAGGTATCAGGAAAAGGTAGAGGAACACTGAAAATCCCACCAATGCGATTCCAATCTTTTTGTCTTGGCTCATCATTCTATTTTTAGATAAGCGTAATTGTTTTACCGCATAATAGAGTACTACCTCATAATCCCCGTGAGCGTTTAGCCCTGTATCTCCACTCACGAAATAACATTGTTCCCAAAAAAAGTATGGTTAGGAGCAGGAAAAACAGCGACAGAGGAGAAGTAAAGAATATTGATATACTTCCACCGGAAATCTTAAGGGCTAGCCTGAATTGATTCTCAGTCATCCCTCCCAAGAGAAATGCCATAATCAAAGGGGGCAGCGGAAAACCCGTCTTCCGCAACAAGTAACCGAAGATTCCCATCGCGAGCATCGTCCCCACATCAAACAGACTATTATTAACCAGGTAGACACC
>JAUWDQ010000210.1 GCA_030608745.1 Pseudomonadota bacterium
GGAATAGTGGCATTGCGAACAATGATAGACAGACTCTCAGAGGACCACGACAACGCCCGGGCCCTAGCTGAGGCCCTTTCCAAGCTTGGATTCGAGATAGACATGGAGATGGTTCAAACCAATATCGTTTTCTTTAATGTCCCTTCGGAGATGATCGACGCGAAAAAGTTCGTGCAGGATTTGGGTAAATTGGGGCGTAAGGGTTAATCCCCCAGCTGGGCGGCGTGTTAGGGTGGTAACTCACTACGGGATTACACGGGAAGATATTGATTATACATTGCAGAGTGTTAAAAAAGTTATTGAGAGGGAGTAATAACTTCCAAAACCTCGAACAGATACGGGAAGTTCCAGCTTTTCATATTCCCTGTAATATATAGCGATGGCCTAATTTCAATAAAGAGGGGCGGCTTGGTCCTACCCAAACCGCCCCCCAGCCGTTGAACTCCTCACCTTAGCTTCCGGTTAGCTTCTGGCTTTTGCCGTCAATAAATCGTCTGGGAGGGGCTCACCCTCGGTCTTGGCAATGAGGACGGCCGCGGTCGAATCATCCACGATATTCACCGCTGTCCTTGGCATATCCATTATCCTATCGACCCCGGCAATGATGGCAATCCCCTCTATGGGTACTCCAATGGCCCCCAATACCATGCCTAACATGATAAGTCCTGCTCCCGGCACCCCAGCTGTACCGATGGAGGCAAACAATGCAGTTACCCCGATGAGCACGTAATGCCCAAAGCCGAGCTGGATACCAAAGGCGTTGGCAAGGAATACCGCCGCAAGGGCCTGATAGATGGCCGTCCCATCCATATTAATGGTGGAACCCAAAGGGAGGACAAAACTGCAGGTAGCGTCCGAGACCCCTGTAGCTTTCACGACCCTCATAGTAACGGGCAGCGTGGCAGAACTACTGCAGGTGCTAAAGGCAAATATCGGCGCCTCCTTGATCTTATTGAAAAAGCGGTAGGGTCGAATACCGAAGACCCTGAGTAGCCCCCCATATACGAAAAACACCATGATGGCTGTCGATATGTAGACGAGGATAATGAGGTACGCGAAGGGCTTTAGTACTGAGAGCCCATACGTTCCTACAGTCCACGCCATCAGGGCAAATACGCCTATGGGGCCATACCAGAGAACATATCCCACCAGTTTGTACATCACCTCGGCCACACCCTCGAAAAACGCCTTCACCGAGTCTGCCGCCCTGCCCGCAGCCCCTATTGACACCCCGAAGACTATGGCGAAAAAGATGATCTGGAGGACTTTTCCCTCAGCCAGAGCCTTGATGGGGTTTTTGGGAACGATGTTGAGGAGGACATCTTTAAACGGTGGGGCCTCCTTCACTACCATTTTCTTCAGTTCCCCCAGCTCCATACCCATCCCCACACCGCTCACTACGGCAACGATCAGCCCGATGCAGATAGCACAGAGACCGGTGAAGTAGTAGAAAAAGAAGGTCTTCCCGAACATCCTGCCGAGCTTCTCCCCCGTGAATGAGGAAACGCCAACTACCAGGACGCTGAAGATAAGTGGAACAATGAGCATCTTCAAGAGGCTGACAAAGAGGGTGCCCAGCGGCTTAATGACCCCTATTGGGGGACCAACAATGGCACCCGCGATAATCCCCAGCGCAAACCCGATCAGGATCCACTCTAAGACACCTAACCTTTTCATAATAGTCACCTCCTTAATACCTTCTATAACTTATAAGGAAAATTTGAGACTTCTCGACTACTTTTCCCTTACATCACCCCCTTCCTTTCTGTAGAATGCTTTCGCCTCATTTCACCTCCTTTCTTTCTCGTTAAGAGGCCCCCCTCTGTGGCCTCTTTGACCGCTTCCCTGGCGAGGATCAGGAGGGAATCGAAGAAAGGGACGCTGAGATCCCCCTGACTCAGTACCAACGGCACCTCAGTACAACCAGCAATGATTCCCTGGGTCCCCGACTCAACGAGTCCTCGGCTGGCCTCCATTAGCCTCTCCTGGTTCTCAGGTGAAAGAAATCCCGCTTTTATTCCCCTTTCACCGTATATAGCCTCCATCACTAACTTCTCCTGATCATGAGGAGTAGGAACCTTGACAACGTACCCGGCGTCCTCCAAACCCCTTTGGAAATGACCCCCAATGATAGTCCCAGTGGTCGCCAACAGTCCTACCTTATGTAAAGTTGGGAAATTCCTCCCCAACTCCGCTATGACCGCATCAATGATAGAGAGGATGGGGACTGAAATGGCTTCCTGCAGCAAACCGATAAAATGGTGGGCTGATACGCAAGGGATAATAATGAAGTCGGCCCCGGCGTGCTCCAGGTTTCGGGCCGTTGATACCATCATAGGAACGGGGCTTTCACCACGCCCGAGGATAGCAGGGGTCCTATCCTGTATCTTAGGGTTGTTGTCAATGATGATCCTCATGTGATCCTGATCACGAGTTGCTTCTGTAACTTCGACGATCCTCCTGAAGAGGGAGACAGTCGCCTCTGGCCCCATACCCCCCAAGATACCTATAACCTTTTCATCCATAGCTCAAGTCCAAAAGTCCCTGTAAAAATGGGTGGTTACCTGCAAGAGTGAATGGTACTAAGAAAGGGGTACAAAAATTACGACACCAGGGCCATAATATCACCTATCAAAAATTTCCACAAGGAAAAAATACTGTCCAGGAAGGTCGCGAAGATACGTTAAGAGTGGTTTGAGCCCTTTCAGGGTAAGAGTTACTCATTTAATACTTTTAACATTTTTTCAGTTGTTTTCAGTCCATGCCCGGTAAATAGGGAAACAATGGTCTCATCAGGATTTGATTTTTCCACATATTTGCATATTCCCGCGGTTGTTGAAGCAGCTGTAGGTTCAATGTAAAATCCTCTTTCGCAAATATCTTTCAAAGATTTCTTGATTTCCCAATCTTCCACCGCAATGAAGTCTCCGTTACTTTTTTTAACCGCCTCAATAATTTGTTTCCCTCGAATTGGTTTGGCGATCGCTATTCCTTCAGCAAGGGTGTCTTTTTTATCGATGTCCGGAATCTCTTCTAAATTTTCTTTGAATGCTCTGTATAGAGGAGCACAATTTACCGATTGGATCGCGATGATCTTAGGTATTTTGTCAATAATTCCAGCCTCCAAAAGTTCATTAAAGCCGATATAAGCTCCTAATAACAGCGTCCCGTTTCCAACAGGGAGAATAACTGTATCTGGAGATTTCCACCCAAGTTGCTCGCAAACTTCAAAGGCAAAGGTTTTTGTCCCATGAAAAAAGAAAGGATTCCAAGAATGGCTCGCATAGTAATATTTTTCAGCTGCTTTCAACACAGCATGAGCAGTATTCTCCCTTGAACCTGGAATTTTGTTCAACTTTGCTCGGTAGAATTGTATTTGTGCAAGTTTTCCGGCAGAAGTATCTTGGGGAACAAAAATCTCACAATCAATTTTAGCCTTCGCGCAATAAGCAGCAATCGCACAACCAGCATTACCAGATGAATCCTCAACAACTTCTTTTATTCCCAATTCTCTAACCTTACTTATCAAAACCGACGCTCCTCTATCCTTGTAAGAGCCCGTCGGAAATAAATAATCCTGTTTGACTAAAACTGATTTGCCATTAAAGGCCACATCGGTTAACGGCGTAAATCCCTCATCAAAAGAGATAATATTGTTGTCATCTAAAAGGGGGATTGCTTCTCTATATCTCCACATCGTCAGTTTTCTCTGTTTGATTTTATCAACTGGGAAAGTTGACTTGAAATTGATATCAAGCAATGCTCCACATTTACATTTCCAAATTTTTTCATTCAAGGAAAATTTCCTATTACATTTGATACAAACAAATTTTTCCATTTGAATTTCCATCAATTTGATGAGTAAGTTTCAGCCCTACGAAACCATTGGAAATCTGAAACTATGCACGTGAAGCCAGATCCATAGAGATAAATTTTCGCACAAAATATCGGTCGTTGTCAAAAAGATACGCCACCTCAAAGTATTAGGGGTGGTTTTTTCTCCCTCTGAGACTGGTGAGTTAACCCCAGGGACCAATACTTAAGAAAAAAAATTGGCAAAGACCGCACCCCTCCCTGGATAATATGATGCTCATACCGCGGAAGTACTCCCCCTGCTACGCGTGCCATGATGACGCCTTACCATGAACCCACCTTCATATTAAATCTAATCCTTACCCCCCCATATAGACGGGAAGAACCGTGATCTTGTCTCCATCCTTCAAAACCTGATCATGGACAATGTGTGGGCTGATTACCCGATCATTGTAGTTCACCACGATATTGGGAAGGAGCCTTTTCGTTTTTGTGTCTAAGACACTCCGGGCGATGGGGGGATAGCGACCAGCCAGATCATCTAACAGCTGCTTAATGGTCGTTCCCTCTGCCACACTCTCTTCCCTTATGGAACGCATCTCCGATGGCGATGCGAAGTCATCTCCAAGCTCTTTACCTATCCACAACCATATTTCAATTGTGATCCGGTTCATCTGTTTTATACATCCTTAACGAGCTCTCCGAGACCAAGTTCCTCCAGCGTTTTCGGAAGAGGCTTGCCCGTTTTAGGATCCCATCCCATGAGAGTATAGTAATTTTCGATCATCCAATCCCACGCACGGTGGAAGAGAGGTAAAGGAAATGGACTCGAGCTGGGCAGCAAT
>JAUWDQ010000183.1 GCA_030608745.1 Pseudomonadota bacterium
GAATAAAATCATGTTACGGATCTCTATGGAATCTATTTACAAGGAGGTATCATCCTAATATAAGAAACTCAGATCCAGAGTCAACCCCATCTGAGAGGGAGGTTTCCTGAGTCTCTGCGAAAGACCGCTGTCCCTGAGCGTACTATTTCAGAGAATTGGAATGATGGAATGTTGGAATAATGGAATATTGGGGAATAAAAAGCGGAAAAAACGGATCTATTGTTTTCATTCCTCTCTACCCATCATTCCAGTATTCCATTACTCCACTATTCCACCCGGTATTCCAGTCCTCTTTTGACAACTCCGTCCTCCCCTGGTATATTTTTCATGGCTTCTTACTTGAACGGCCTCAATGCTCATAAGATCGGCCAAGGAAAATCAGGGGGAATCGTTAGGGGAATGACCGGAATGGCCACTTCGGAAGAGATAGCAGAAGAGAATAAGAAGATCAGGTTCCTGAGGCTCTTGGTGGATTTCTCCATGCATTTCATCCTCCAGGGCGACCTTTCATTTGAAGAGGCCCTCAAGGTAGTTGAAGGGGTTAAAGGTCACGCATGCCGCCTTTTCCCCGGAAAAGAGGAAACCTTTGAACTGATCTATCGTCCCCGGTTTGGGAGGATACTGATGGAGAAGTACGGCCCATCACGCCCGCAATGAGGCCTCCATTTCCTCATTGATTAAGGCCAAAACAGTCTCCGTGGTATTTCCCTTTCCTATTACGATCGTTTCCCCGTTCTTTCGACGCCTGATTTCAACGAGGCCCCTTTTCAGGTTTTTCTCTCCGACGGTTATCCTCAAGGGGATGCCGATAAGATCGGCGTCCTTGAATTTTACCCCCGGGGTGGAATCCCGTTCGTCCAACAAGACTTCCACCCCACTGCCCGAGAGAAGACGGTATATCCCTTCCGCCGTTTCCATAAGGGGTTCACTTTTATTATTTACCGGTACAACGATGACCTGAAAGGGGGCGATGGGCATTGGCCAGATGATACCATCTTCGTCATGATACTGTTCAATGGCGGCGGCAGCGGTTCTTCCGACGCCGATGCCGTAACACCCCATCACAATTTCCCTCTCACGACCATTTTCGTCCAGATAGGTTGCCTTTAAAGTCTTGCTGTACTTCGTCCCCAACTTGAAGATGTGGCCGACCTCTATCCCCCTGGAGAAGCTCAATGATTTCCCGCAGCGGGGGCAGCGATCTCCCTCTTTTATCATCCGTAGGTCCGCGAATTGATCGACTTTGACATCACGACCAAGGTTGACGTTGACATAATGGGCATCCTCCTCATTGGCTCCAGTGACGAAGTCTACCATGGATTCGACGGAATAATCGGCGATGATCTTAACGGAAAGCCCTATTGGTCCTGCGAACCCCTTGGGAGCCCCAGTCGCCTCGTAGACCACATCGTCCGAGGCCAGTTTAACCTCCCCACACCCCAGAAGTTTTTCTAGCTTCGATTCGTTTATCTCGTGGTCTCCCCTTATCAAGGTCGCAACAACCCCTTGGTCTGTCTCGAAGATGAGGGTTTTTACCAAATCCTGAGGCCTCACCTTGAGGAATTGGGTCACCGTTTCCACCGTTTTCATATCGGGTGTTTCCATCTTCTTCAGGGGCTTCAAGGTTTTTTCCGAGCCCCTGGCCCGAAGCCGAGTTCTTTTGGCTTCCGCTTTTTGAACGTTCGCCGTATAATCACAGGATTGACAACTGACGATGATCTCCTCCCCCGTTTCGGCCATAACCATGAACTCGTGGGAGGCGCTTCCCCCGATGAGACCCGTTTCTGCCTCTACAGCCGTGAAGGTCAAACCACACCTTTTGAAGATCCTCTCGTAGGCCTCATACATCTTATGGTAGCTTTTCTCCAAACCGGCCTCGTCGGTATCGAAGCTATAGGCGTCCTTCATGATGAATTCCCTGCCCCTCATTAACCCAAATCGGGGACGAATCTCATCCCGAAACTTAGTCTGGATTTGATAGAGGTTCAGTGGCATCTGGCGATATGACCGGATCTCGCGCCTTGCGATATCGGTGATGACCTCCTCGTGAGTGGGGCCGAAACAACAGTCCCGGCTATGGCGATCCTTAAAGCGAAGGAGATCCTTTCCATATTCTTCCCACCGGTGGGTTTCCATCCATAATTCCGCGGGCTGGACACAGGGAAGCAATACCTCCTGAGCTCCTGCCCGGTTCATCTCCTCCCTGACGATCTCTTCCACTTTTCGAATTACCCTCAGGCCCAGGGGCAGGTATGAGTATATCCCCGCTGCCAATTTTCGGATCATTCCCGCCCGAAACATCAACTTATGGCTGATCACCTCCGCTTCTGCGGGATCCTCTTTCAGGGTCGGTAGCATCAATTGGGAATACCGCATGGATCAACTCCTTTTTGCTAGAGCCCGTTCTGCTCGCAGAGATACCGTGAGCACATCAAATCGCATATAATATGTCGATACCCAATTTGTCAAGGGGTTTCGGCCCTGAAGGTTCCCCTGAGTTTGTCCCTGTGCGTACGTTGCTGGAGAAGTTGGGTGTTCTTCGAGGAACCGCAGGCTTCGCCTGAGGTCTTCCCTCCGTGACCAAGGGAGAGGAGGGTGAGAACGGGAATCCTCGGGATGGCGAAGTAAGTTATCCATATGAAAAGGAGAACAATTACGGGAGAGAGGAGATAATCGATGCCGGTTGCAATGAGGTGTTTTTGTCCAGATGGAGATTTTATTCCGTGGATATCAGAGAACCATGGCGAGGGCCACCGACCCCGCCGCCCTCGCGTTTTCCCACAGATATGTAATATCCTTCATGGGCGGGTTTCCCCTGTGGACTCCACGGCTCTTATAGGCCATCGGAATCGGTTATTGTCCTCACGGCGCTCCTTTATTTCATCATTGGGATCAACCACGACCCACCGTATTCCGTCCTGGAGATCCGCGGGTGGGCTAAACTCGATGAATTTCTTGGACATGGGTGGTGTTCGTTCGATGGTCACCGTCCACTTCTCCCTTTCGGGAAAGAGGGCTTCAACCGTCACGTGTTTTAGGTTCATCCTCCCCTCATTGACGACGATAATTTCAACTCTTCCCCCATTCCATTTCACATCCTCTATCCACAAATCATTTTGAAAGAACTTGACATCTTCGATGGGATAGATTTGGACGGATAGCCTGTCGATCCTTGCGGAGTCGATATTGCCCCCCTTTTTCGAATTTTTTTCATAGCCGTGGATGTGAATAGGTTGTCCATCGGCAGATGCCATGAGCTGCAATTCCTGGGAATAGAGATAAAGTCCATTGAGTACCCATTCGGATGGGCCTTCGATCCTGAATACCTTTTGCCTTTGTTCTTTAGCAGGGGCCCCATGAAGGGTGCTTATCCCTTCCTTTGGAATATGGGATGAAACATGGAACTGGACGTCAAAGAGAGTTCCCCGCATCTTTAAGGCCGCCACCTTTATTTTCTCCGCCTGGATGCGATCTGCAAGGATTTTGTGGATCTCTCCTTCGGTCTCATCCCACTGGATGATCTCGTTCGGGTTACATGCGGCGATAGCGGCAAAGGGAAATTCCCTATCCCAGATCTCCGCTGCTTTGTTAGGATATTTGGGATTGATCCAGAGAAAGCGAGAGAGTCCAACGGTCCCCGTAGCCATCATTTCACCGATGGAGTAGCTTTGATTGGTATTCCCCAAGCCGATGACGACGAAGTTCTTGGGGTACGGTTCCAAATCCAGGAGTATCTGCTGGTCTTTTATGTACTCCCAGAGATCTCCCCTCATAAGATCATAGGAGGAGTTGTAGACGAAGAGCTTGCTTTTCTGCTCGGCCGAAAAGGCTACACCCTCCGTGGTGAGGACCATTATCAAGAACGATATGGAGAGAACTTTCTTCATGGATGCCCCTTTCCCCGTTAACATTAGGTCATTTATATAGTTGCTCGGATTCTTCTGTCAAGGTCAAATCGCCAGTCAATGAATGAAAAAATTTCCAAAATTGGGGAATCCACCCTTGACATTTGAGGTTTCATTGATATATTTACTAAATAGTTAATTATTTCACTTGAAGCAATCTCGAAATCGGGCTTAAGGGCGTAGGTTTTTCCTTAAAGAAAAAATCGAGTTCCCTTCCGACATGCGCGATTGATCTCATAGAGGAACTCGGTTTTTTTTTGCGTTTTTGGGACATTCCACAAAAAGAGAAGGGAGGAGATAACCATGGTTTGTCAAACGGTAAAGGCAGGGGCAGAGTGCGTTTTCATGAGCAAGAAAGGATGTAACTACAACGGAGGCACATGTCACCCCATCGTCGACAGCTGTAATGGTTGCGACCGGGTGGCCGAATATCCCACCGGCCTCTATTGTAAGGCCTATAGCGAACCCGCCCTCAAATGGGTCACTGGATCCTGTACCCTCGCGACTCACGTCAAAAAAAATAACGGCACTGGGGAGACCAAGAAAATTAATCCCCTTAAAGCATCCAAGAGAAATAGCCGGAACAGGTAAGGGGATTTACTGAACACCTTGCGGATGAGAGGGCTCTCCCCGAGGGCCTTTTCCATTTGGACGTTTTGACCGCAACACTGCAGCACGGCAACACCATCTTTTGACTGCAGCACCAAATTGCCGCAACACCATCTTTTGACCGCAACACCATCTTTATGACCGCAGCACCGGCATTTGAGCTCGCGGAGGATCTCCCCCCCCTTGACACTTACCTGTGCCCCGTGCTAAAGAGTGTATAATGCCGCAGGTAGGGCCGGCGTAGCTCAGCGGTAGAGCAACTGATTCGTAATCAGTTGGTCGGAGGTTCAATTCCTCTCGCCGGCTCCACTGATTTCCAGAAACTACGAGCTTCCCGCCTGATTGAACCTCTCTATGTTCTGTAATTTTTCTGTTGAGCAAGAGTCAAGAGCAGACTTGACCCCTCGGCTTTTGTTAGATTTTCTCACTCACTTGCTTTCCTGAGGAGCCTGTATGTTTCTTGGTATATGCTCTTCCTCGGTCCGATAGCGACAATCTCGATTCGCTTTTTTGGACCCACTCGGTAGATAATTCTGAGTCGCCCCACACGATAGCTTCTTAGGTCGTCCAGCTCATCCTTAAGAGCTTTTCCTGAATAAGGATCATTACATACCGATTGAAGTCCAGTCCTCACTTTCTTCTTCAAGATCGGATGTAAGCCACGAACAAGATCGACAACTTCATCCGGAATCCTTAGTTTATATCCGGCATGTCTCACTTTCCAACCGCAAAGAGCTCTTCAAGGCTGTACAATTTCGTTTTTTGGCTTCGGAGTGATTTGAGTCCCTCTTGAATTTCTTCCATGAGCGCGCTATCTGACATCACCGTAATCGTTTCTTTCCAGCTCTCGAATTCGTCGGGACTTATCAATACCGCTACCGGGCGGCCGTTCTTGGTAATCGTAATTTCTTCATCATTAGCCCTGACCGCTTC
>JAUWDQ010000004.1 GCA_030608745.1 Pseudomonadota bacterium
ATCCACCAATCGACTCATTATACCCGGATCTCCTTAGGGGTATCTCTCATCTTTATGTTTGGTCTAACTTAATTGTTGAATAGACTCTTGAAAACGGGTATCACACAGTCCACCGGATGTCAAGATTGATCCCAGTTCCCGCAGAGAGAGGCTCAAATCTTAATTGCGTTCCACTCTGAATTGTTAAATAGATTCGATAAAAAAAAATTACAATATAGGTGAGCTTGAAGCTTTCATGGCCAGGTTTCCATTCCTAACTGTATCCTTGAATTTCGGCAGACCCACATAAATGCAAGATTTCTTTCGCTAATCGATAATTTTGGCTCGCCTCCTTATGCAATGATCCATCTTGTATTCTTCACATTGCCTCTTTTTCGTCCACCTCGCTATCTAACCTCTTATACCCGGACTTATGTAAGGAGTCAGCTGATGGGATGCCGGAAACCAGTTCGCACTTTGTGATCATTCAAGGTTATAGAAATGTAGGAGGGGACAATGAACGGCTTGATCAAAGGACCCGTCTATATGTAGGAGGAAGAACGGGGACCGAAGAAGAGGGAAATTCTTGGGGAAATAGGTTAACGTTTATAAGTTTGAACTAAATACAGTGTGGTTTCACTAAGATAGATCTATGTTAAGTAAGTTATGCAATTTCGGAACGAACGTCCCCCAAACCGCCCCAAACCGCTTTGCTTAGCTTGCCCCGATCATACTGTCTCAGCCAGGCAAACGCGGGAAGTATATTGTGTGGCATGATCTGCGGATCCCCCGAAACTGGTTGAAATCTTATGGGGAGAGTGAGGCGTATGGTCTGGCCTTGATCGACAATGGATGGGTTTCCGATACTTCCATTTCAATCGTTAAGCCCGGCAAGAGGTTTAAGCACAAGTGATGTTTCGGCGCGTGGGGATGCCAGCTATGCTATTAGAGCCCCGATATTTCTATCAAAAAGAGCAACGCTGTTATGCCGACGGCAACGGGGATGACTACAGCCCAGTGATTCTTCTTCAGCAATTGGGGCCATGTGAGCTCGCCAAAATAACCCCTGTTCAGAATGCTCCTCTCCAACTTCGGGTAGATTTCCGAAAATATGCCCGCACCAATGAGCATCCCCGCAATTCCCCCAAACAGCGCATCCAGGGATCCTTGGCCAACCGCGCCGGCCATGGTACCCGGGCAGTAACCGAGAATGCCGAATCCCACGCCGAAAATGAGGCCGCCGAGAACAGTTGAGCCTATTCATCCAGGTTTCGGGTACAACTGCGCCATGCCCATATTTTGAAAGAAGTGCACCCCTATGTTTCCGACCACCATCGCTGAAAGCATGATCTTGACAACAGTGAAATTAGCCAGGAGGAGCTGCCCGATAATGACATCGTATTTGGTAGCTCCCCCTTTTTGGAGCAGAAATCCGAACATGATACCGATGAGGAGACCGAAGACTAACTGAATCCCCTTCTTTTCGTGGAGTGTTTTAAGCATTTCCCGTATCTCCCCGATCAAGAAAACACGTTGAAAATGAGCATCGCCGTGGCAATACCACCGACGAAGAAGCATATGACCGCAAGCCAGCCACTGACGGCGAGTTGAAGGGTTCCACTGATGCCGTGACCACTGGTACACCCCCCTGCCCACCGGGCTCCGATTCCCATGACGATTCCACCGATAAGGGCAACAATCCACCGAGTAATTGGGGTATTGCCGAAAGTAGCTGCCCACTTCGTCGGAACCCAATCGCCCTGAAACTGCCCCGAGAGCTTGGCTGACAGGAACGCTCCGATGAATACACCGAGGACGAGCATCCATTCCCAATCAACTGAAGGGGTAAATTTCTTATAATACAGTTTCTCCTCAACCTTAGATCCACGGAACAACCTCTCGACCATTCCGCTCGTGCGAGAAAAGGCCGTTGAGCATCCGAGTGGCTTGTCGGACAACAGAAACGCAACCCAACTCAGGAGTCCAATTCCGATACCGGCAACATAAGGAGACCAACGCTCCATCATGAGCCATTCCATATTCCCTTCCTCCCGTTCGATGGGTAATGCGTATTGCGCCTCAAACTTTTGTTCAAGGGCTATCAAGAAGATACCCTGCTCCTACCCCTGATATGGCTTCAACACCCATCTATTGTTCGGTCGTCTTCCCCAGAAAATGTGGCCCATGGGGTGCAACACACATAGGGCACTCGGGGCCATAGCCGGCGGCGCTATAACCAGTCATTCCACCGGCTATGTTAAATACCTTATTGAACCCATGTTGTTTCAGGATGCTGGTGCCCAAGCTCGATCGATGTCCCGTGCTACATACAAGGGCGGTTGGAACATCCGGATCCAGTTCCTGGTATCGTGTCCTCAGATCTGGCGCGGGAATGTTTAGGGCCCCCTGTATGTGAAAGCCCTCAAATTCACGCGGCGCTCGCACATCAACGAGCATCATTTCACGCTCACCGGTGCTCATCCTATGGAGTTCCTCCACGGAAAGCTGTGCAACATGCCCGGTAGGAAGACCCGCCGTTGTCCATGCAAACATGCCGCCGCCAAGATAACCCACGACCTGGTCAAGGCCTACACGTCTCAACCAGATGGCAATTTCTTCTGGTTGAATGCTGTCGCCCGTTACCAAAAGAATGCTCGCATCGGGCGGAAGAAGCCACCCCGCAAAGGTGGCGAAGTTTCCGCCGAAGTCAATGTGATAAGACCCTGGAATATGCTGGCCGCCGAATGAGTCATAACTGCGTACATCGAGTACTATGGTATTCCCGCCTTTTGCCTTCTCATTGAAAGCCCCCGGTGCCAACTCTACGAGAGCAGGAAGGTTCCGCACCAGCGTTGGCCCCTTTCCATTGATGGCGCTGCATCGGCTGAAATGATCCGGGGCAGGCGGCATGTTCGTCGTGAGAGATTTTATGAATTCCTTCCGGTCTCTGATCTGCAGGGCACCGTTGTATTTCTTCTCATAGCCGATGGTGCTCGTCCGCTTGGCACCCATGGCCCTCCCGCAGAGGGATCCGGCTCCGTGGGCAGGATACACTTCACAGAAATCGGGGAGTTTCAGAAGCTTTTCGTGCAAATTGTCGAACAGGCTTGAAGCCAGCTCCTCAGCTTTCCCCGGGAACAGGTCAGGCCGTCCCACGTCGCCGACAAAAAGCGTATCGCCGCAGAAAACGGCTACCGGTTCTTCTCCCCGTGCTTTATCCGTTACGACATAGGAAATATGCTCAGGGGTATGTCCCCGAGTTTCCGACACTCCTAAGACCATATCCTCGATCTCAACGCTATCCCCCTCGGCAAGCCCAACATGGTCGAACGCACATTTTCCGGCCTTTGGTGCGAATATCTGTGCTCCCGTCTTTTCCGCCAGGTCTAGGTGCCCGGAAATAAAGTCCGCATGGAGGTGGGTTTCGAGGATATGGGTAATGGTTATCCCCAGCGACTTGGCCGCATCCAGGTAAATCTGCACGTCACGCTGCGGATCGACTACGGCACAGGTCTTCGTGCCGCCGAGCACGTAGGAACTGTGAGCAAGCCCCTTTACGAAGAATTGTTGCACAATCATGGCTTTCCTCCTTTTGGAGCTTCTTGGCTACTCGGTCCTAACCGGTAGAACACATGAGCGCCCGCCACAATGACAATGTTGCGGAACCCGATAAGAGAAAAATGACTTTTAACCCTAATCAATTACTCTGATTCATGGGTAAAGGTGATTCGAGGAAGGGAGCAAGGCCCCCAGGCCGTTATTGGAAGCACCTGGAGGCCTCGCACAAAAGATCTATTTCGGTTTCCACACCTGCCACACCTTACCCACCAAATCCGGCCCAGGTTTGAGCGTGGGTTCCCCAGGTTGCCACCCGGCGGGAGTTGCTTCCTTTCCTTTGGAAGCCCTTACCAATTGAAATGCCTGAACCTGGCGAAAGAGCTCCGCCTCGCTGCGGCCGACCGGTGGCATCAAAATCTCAACGGCCTGTATCACCCCATCGGGGTCAATGATGAAACGGCCCCTGTTCTCCACTCCTGCTTCCTCATCGTAAACCCCATAGACCTGTCCAACCTTACCTCCTGCATCCGAGAGCATGGGAAAGGGAACCCCTCCCTCAACCATCTTGGATAGCTCTTCCTCCTGCCAGATTTTGTGGGTGAACATACTGTCCACGCTCATGGCAAGCACTTCAACACCCAGCTTCTTGAGATCACTCATTTTGACAGCAACTGCTGCCAATTCCGTTGGTCAGACAAAGGTGAAATCCCCGGGGTAAAAGCAGAGGACCACCCACTTACCCAGGTAGTCGGATAGTTTGATCTTCTTGAACTTCCCCTCATGGAACGCCGGTGCTTCGAAATCGGGCGCCTTTTTGCCAACGCTTACCATCGGTTTCCTCACCTCCTCTGTAGGTTTTATTTCACGTTCTTCGGGGACCTCCTCGGGCTGCACCCCCACGGGCCCCCCCGTGGGCCGCGCACAACCCAGGTCCATTTCTTCATCTCCCATACCCATCCCCCCTTTCTATATAAGCCACTCCGTGGCTTGGATTCGTGGAAATTATCAAGAACAAAAGACCGCTACCACGTGGTAGAGACCTATCGCTCTCAAATGGAATTTTTCTTACTGTAAATTGCTGAAGGACCTTGAAGCATATCAAAATCAGCCTCCCTAAACATTTTGATGCAGGCTCTGACGTCCAGCCCTCTTCCTTTAGAGGTGTCAACTTCCGTATCACGTGGATTGGTACCCACCTCCGCCCAAAAGAGATTTGCTCCTGCTGTTGCTCCCAGTATATTGGGTTCATGAGTGCAATTTCCGATGAGCTCTCTCCCCATCGCCAATCGAACGACTGCAACCAGGAAAGCCATGCGATACTCGCTTAACATTCCGTATTTCTCCATTTCGGAGCCTGGAATAGTAATTCTCCGCATGGCACCGCTATAACAGGGCTCCATTTCTCGCCCTATGAGGATTTTCTCCACGACCTCATCCATAGAGTGCTCTGGTCCTATGGGTTCCACACAGGTTCCGATCAATAACCCGGCTTCGCGGGCAGCCCTGATGGTATTCAATCGGGTCTCAGGATTGATTTTGGTTTCTCTTCCTTCACCCATCCTGACCGCATGATAAATACCTGCGTACCCGACTTCTCTGAGTTGCTTGGCCTCTTGGGGCCCAAAATCCCCAATGTTCGCTATCATCACCGTTTCGGGTTTAATTGTTTTCCTGATTTCCCGTGATATCTCCATGAATTTGCCATGTGGGTAATCCCCGGTACCCATGAGAAAGATTGCATTAGCTCCCTCTCCCTCAGCTCTCAAGGCTAATTGAGTAACATCCTCCACACTTAGTTCATTGTTTTCGGTGAAAACGTTATTCTTGGCGGCAAATGCACAAAAAGAACAGTTGTTCGGACAAGGTGACAAATTCAGGCCTATTTGAGCATGCACCTCTGCCTTGCCTTTTGAGGCCGCTCGGTTGATCCTGTCGGCAGAGACCACTACAAAGCCGGCATCAGGAGAATGAGGGGTAATCTTCAGAAGGGAGAAAATTTCATCCCGTGTTAAATGATGGCCATCGAATACCCTGGCGACAATATCACGGACTTTAGAATCCACTCTCATTTCATTTACCTCTTATAGGTTGGTCGAACTGAGAATCCTGATACACACCTACGGAACCTCAGTGTTCCAATCATGCCAAAAACGTCAGCCAGGGATCATGCTACATCACGCAAAAACTGCGGAATGCTTTGTCCAGTCCAATTCCCGACCGCCCCACCTCCGTTGCAGTTCTTGAACCCTGAAATAACTCTGCGATATCGAGCAAGTAGGGAGTTACGATAGAATAATACGCATTATGTCTTCCGCCTGAAGCCCGTGGGTTTTTCTTCTCAACCCTTCTTTCCTTTAGCTCCTCTTCACCAAACTCTTGACTTTGCGTTTCCTGGCCATCCAATATCCGTTCAAGTCTCTGTCAGTATTTCCTTCTTCTGGAATCGGAAATAACCACAGTGTTCACATGAATGGTTGTAGTAAACTTTTCTATGTGTCACCTCCTCTCTCAGTGCATAGCAATTGATGCACTTCACCCTGTAAACGAGGCAATCCTCACACGTCCCTTTGGGTCGCATGTGATCGCTCGTTTTATCCCTGTAAAATTCCCAACAGAACGTCGCCGAGGTCTCGGTTTCTAATAGGGCTCGGAAATCAATACCAGTTTCCTTGGAATCTGGAACTGGAATGTTCTTATCTTTCAGAAACAGAGCCAAATCCCTTGGCAAAACCCTCCAATGTCGCCCGGTCCCCACGCGATATCCCTTAATGATTCCCTGTTCCACCCACCGTTTCGCCGTTTCCCCTGAGATGTAGCAAATTCGGGCTATATCAAAGGTCGTAAGTGCAGTCTTTTTCATTTTCATTATGTGGAGTATGTGGAGTATGTTTAAGTTCCTATTCTCGATTAAGTAACCTAAAGCCGGCTGAAAAACAATCCTTTTTTTTGCCAATTTTTCGTAACAGTTACATTTTACTGTGGATTTCCTTGGAATATCTCTTATTTCCTCACAATTTCAAAGATTATTTGGATTTGAAGGTGGGATTATTTTAAGCCGGAATGGGATTAGGTGAAGATTATACCCCGATCCGAATAGAACCTATCTCAAGATCAATGTTTCTAACTGTATCCTTGAATTTCCGTAGACCCCCATAAATGCAAGATTTCTTCCGCTAATCGATAATTTTGGCTCGCCCCCCCGATGATCGATATCATCTTGAAATCTTGAATAGATGATCAAGATCAAGAAAGGATTTGACTTTAACTACTACTGTGGTATAAGGAGGGAAAGGCTTCGAGGGTGACTATTACTACGCCTTGAGAGAATCCATAACTCCAGCCTTCTGGAATGAGTTATGAGACAATGTTTCCAGAAGTTGCCGAACCAGAGCCTCTGAGGGGCTCCATACCCCTTTGAAGGCTTTTGTTTTCAGTATTACGAAAAAGCAGTGGGATAAGGCCATTGCAGAAGCCAGATCCTTTTAAGGAGGACGACCGACAATGAATATTGAGGACATGACCCTTGGCAGCCACGTCCAAACATCTAAGGAAAGGAGAATGATTATAAGAAATATCCCTATACTATTCTTGTTCTGTTTGACATTTTCTCTATTTACGACCAGTACGGCAGCACAGGAAGTTAAACGGGTTTACATCGCTGCTAGTTATGAGAAGAACCACATTTGCGGCGGCCCGCAGGAGGAAGGCGTTATAAAGGGTCTCAACAAAACGGGCTGGTTCGAGGGTATGAACCTTGAAGTTAAGCGCTACTACATGGACACCAAAAGGAAGAACACCACTCCCGAAGCCATGAAAAAAGAGGCCAATATCGTCTTTAGACAAATTAAGGAATTCAAACCGGAAGTCCTGGTGGTCTTGGATGACAACGCCTTTCGTGAGGTGGCATTACCGCTGGCGGGCGGTAAGGATCTCTCCGTTGTCTTCTCGGGTATGAATGGCCAGCCAGAAAGCTATAATGCCAAAAAGCGCTTTATGGATAAAAGGGAAAGGCCTGGTGGCAACATTACGGGTGTTTATGAGAAACTCTATGTAGTTCGTTCAATGATAGTAATGCAAAGCGCGATAACCGGCCTGAAAGGGAAAAAGATCGTCGGAATCACTGACTATTCCCCCACTGGCAATGCTCTGACCGCACAGTTCAAAATCGAGTTGAAAAGTAAACCCAGGAACATCGACTGGGAACTTAAAAGAGTAAAGGATTGGCAGGAATACACCAGCCTGATTAAGAAACTCAACGATGACGAGGAGATAGGGGCCATTTATCCGGTGGCCCTGAGCCTAAAGGTGTCCGATACGGTCACCTACACCGCGCCGCAAATCTTTAAATGGACCATGGAGAACAGCCGGAAGCCCGAAATGGCGCTCAATTATTTCTTCGCAAAGATTGGACTATTCGGCGGCGCTGCAGTTGACTTTAAGGCCATGGGATTTCTCGCAGGGAAGAAAGCAGGGCAGATCCTGAACGGCGAAAAGCCCGGGAATCTTTCCATAGAGGACGCGCCAGATTATGCCATTGTTTTCAACCTGAAACGGGCAAAAGAACTTGGCATCGATATCCCACATCCTCTTCTTACAGCGGCCGATCATGTGTATAAATAGGAGAAGAATTGGTGTAGATGATGGATGGCAAAGCGGCTTCCTCAGGGCCCTGCCTGCTTCCGGGAGGCACAGAACGTGTTCATCAAGGAATATCTAACCTCTTTCAAGGGAAAGCTTACTGCGTTGGTGATGACCGCCATACTACTGCCCATGATTGTCTCAAGTCTTCTCCTAGGAGGCATGCTTGAAAGACGACTTCGGGCGAGCTTCGAAAGCCGACTGGAAGCGGGCCTTAAGACCTTTTCCCTTATCCTCAATAATAAAGAGAAAGAACTAATTCAGGGACTTTCCAGGATTGCATCAGACAATACCCTCCAGATAACCTTGGAACTGGGGATCACTCCCCAACTTCGCAAATATCTTGAGACCCAAATCGAGGTGCTCAGATTTTCAACGCTCATAGTTGCCGATGCCCAAAAACAGGTAGTAGCATCCGAGGGAAAGGTCTTCTCGGTATTTATCAATGATGAAGGATCAAAGCTCGTCACAAAAGGAACAGATACCCTCATTGGCCACTCTAAACCGATTTACAAAGGCAACGATCTATTGGGCTATGTGCTTGGAGCGGTCAGTCTTAAGGAAGGCAATTTCTTAGAATATCTGCATGAAAAGTTGGTCGACAATTATGCCATATGGGTCGACAGCGAACTTATAGCGACTGATTGGAAATTCCAGGAGATGAGAGACACAAAAGACGCCTGGACAGGCACAGACGACTATAAGATTATGGTGAAGACAATCGATTTCGGTAAACGGAGACTTTCCTATGGTGTCCTACTCCTTCTGGAGGAGCAGCGAAGGGAGTTTTGGACGATGGTGGGGCTCATCGCATTAGTCGTCATTTCCCTATTCGGATTAATCATGTTGTTATTGCGACGCTTCATGCATGAATTGATCGAGCCAGTAACTCAGCTGACCGAAGCGGCTTCGAATATAGAAAAAGGCAAAGAGATCCCCTATCTGGACGATCAACGCACTGATGAATTCGGCCAAATGGCGGTCGCCTTCAAACGAATGGTAGAGAACCTCAAAGGTTCCGAGCAGGAGTTGAAGGACCACAGGGATCACCTACAAGAATTGGTGAAGGAACGAACAGCGGAACTGGAAGCAACCCACCAAGAAGCAACCGAGCTTTCTGAATTCCTTAAGAAGATGTTCGGCCGCTACCTCTCGACCGAGGTGATGAACTCGCTCCTCGAGAACCCTTCTGCCCTGGAATTGGGTGGTGAGCAACGGAATGTCACAATAATGATGAGCGATCTGCGGGGTTTTACGGCCATTTCCGAGCGCCTTGAGCCTGAGCAGGTGGTTAAAATGCTCAACGGCTACTTCGAGATCATGGTGGAGGTGGTCCATCAATACAACGGCACCATCAATGAGATCATTGGCGATTCGCTGCTTGTCATCTTTGGCGCGCCGCAAGAGATGCCGGACCGGGCCCAGCGAGCTATCGCCTGTGCCATTGCCATGCAAAACGCCATGGCCGAGGTAAACGAGGAGAACCGCAATAAGGGCCTGCCCGAACTCGAGACGGGGATTGGTCTCCACGACACCGAAGTAATCGTAGGCAACATCGGCTCGAGCAAACGGATCAAGTACTCGGTGGTCGGCCGCGGCGTGAATATGGCCAGCCGCATCGAGTCTTACACCGTTGGTGGTCAAATCCTCATTTCCGAATCCGTGCGCAAGGAGGCGGGTGAGACCTTGCGCATTGACGGGCAGCGTGAGGTGCTTCCCAAAGGAGCCGAAGCGCCTTTGCGGATCTACGAAATTGGCGGTATCGCCAGCCGCTACAACATCGCGCTGGAGGGGAAGGGGAAGGACTCGGATCTGGTCACCCTCAGGCAGAAACTCCCGCTGCGGTACACGATACTTGAAGGTAAACACGTCGGCAAGAAAGATCTCGAGGGCCTAGTGGTTAGACTTTCGAAAAAAAGCGCTGAGAGTGCCTTCGACGAGCCAGTCGAGCTACTGACCAATCTCACGATGAACCTGGGAGATGTATATGAGGAGCTGGCAGTCAAGGACTTCTACGGGAAGGTGATGGAGCGTCTGGGGGAGAACGGGCACAGCTACTTGGTCCGGTTTACCTCCGTTCCGCCCGAGGTGGTTTCCTATTTCCAGGCACACCAACAGCATGCTGTGAAGCCTTCGGCGAGCTGAGTCCCGAGGACGCCCTCAAGGCCGCAGACAAGAAGGTTCAGGCCGTATTCAAGAAATGGCGGGCCCAGGGCCTCGTATAGTGCCAGGACTAAGCTCCCGGATCACTCAGGCTTATCGATATCTTCTAAGAAACTGTCGGGCTAAGCCCGGGGTTTTGAATGAGCTCACATCCCAAGAGGCACGCTTCACTCCGCCCCTATGCAACGCGAAAGTCAGTTTCTTCCGCGTGTAACGCACACCACACCTCAGTGTGCGACCCTTGCTAACTGTATCCTTGATTTTCAGCAGACCCATATAAATGCAAGATTTCTTTCGCATATCGATAATTTTGGCTCGCCCCCCGATGATCGATAGCATCTTGAATCTGTGATCTAAATTTAATTCAGAACCTAAAACCAGATTTTTTTCTTAGGCCACATGATGTAGCTGAAAGTCTTCTAGTGCTCTCAATAAACCGGTATCACGGGAAAAGCACCTGATAAACTCAGCAAGTGCTTTATTCAATACCCTCTCATAGACGCTCTCGGTTATAGTCTCTCGGTTATCCCTGGTAGTGCTGTTAATTGTCTTTGAAAAAAGGATCGAATGATTTCTAGGATTGATAATTCTAATATTTGAACTTAATATTCCAACAATCTCTTTATCTGAGGAGATCATTTTATTCTTGGTATAGATCCAATATTTCTTCAGATGTACATTAATCACTACGTCTGAGTCCTCTTTTATATCCACCACTTTATGGCCATTAAACTTGAGTTCCTTTCCTATCGCGTCATAGAGAATAGTAAGAATGTCCTTCTTCGAAATCACGTTGTCTCCCAGCTGATATCGTTGCTTTGAGTTCCGGTGATCCTCTACGGCCAAAGCAAAATTCATCTGCTTGATATCCATGAGAGGGCTTTCCCTCGTGGGATAATAGGAGAGATCCAAATTTGCAACTGTGACACAACCTGACAAAGCAATGATTGACCAAATCAGCACCCCGTATCCCGTCTTGGCCTTTGACCTCATAGCACACCCTTCTATGTGTTAATTCCGGAATGAAACTAACAGCTAACCCGTGAAGATTCAAAGATTCCAATCCTGAAGGTTGTAAGAGAGAGTTGTGCCCCGTTTTCCTTTTCCTTAATCCAAAAATTTCTCTCCTGATATTTGCTCATAGGCTTTTTTCGCATATCTTTTGACGTTGCTTTTTTCATCATTCTTCCCCATTTCTCTCAAAGCCTTCAGCGCCCTTTCATCCCCGATATAGCCTAAAAGCTCCGCCGCATATAACCGTAAATAGGGGTTCTCATCTTTTAGAAGGGAAACTAGAATGAGAGTCGCCTCATTAGCTCCCGAATTTATTAACCTCTTCCTCAGTTTCCACCATCTCAACTTACAACTCTTATCCTTGTGACTCACCCAGCCCGCTAAATTTGCAAAACATTCTAAGGTCTCAATCTGGATATGCCCCCTCGTTTCTCTCGGAAGATCCTCTATCAATTCCAGAACTTGATTATATTCCCCTCCAGCGATCAACTTTGGGCCATTATGGATCAAGCCTTCGATCTCTTCGCGAGTTTCTCCGGTGGCAACCTCCCTTCCCCTTCCGGCCTTCCTGTTGGCTTCGAGGCTAAGGGCATTGAATAAGCCCGGATCACTAGAAAAACTATGGACAAACTTCGAAACCGCTATATTGAAACCTTCCCGTCCCTCTATAACGTTGGAGTTTAAAGTGCCTGCGGGCTCGTTGCCACTACTTTCCAGCGATTTTGACCACAGGGCTGTTCTATCCCGATATCTAGAAATTGTAACATTCGCATTTATTTCCCATATTAGTTCGATATAGCCAGAGGGGCCAATTTGGTTGACGTTACATTCTCTGAGATCTATATGAATGAGTATATCTGAGGAGTCCTCTTCTATTCCCACTAGCTTATGGCCGCTATCTTGCAATTCCTTCTCAAATGCTTCGAAAACTGCAATTGGTGCTTCTTTGTCTGAGGCTCTTCTTCGTTCACTTGGCTTCCTTTGATCTTCTACGACCAAAGCAAAATTCACTCGCTTAATAGCCTTGAGTGGGGTTTTCTTCAAATCTTCGGGCAGATCAGCAAAATTGGAATAGATTACTGGGAAACAGACTTCATCTACAATCTTGGCTGAAAGGTTATCCAGTGCTCGAATGAAAACTGCTTTTAATAATCCCTCCCTGTACAGGAAATCTTCCACCGAGTAACACTCCCCATCGAGATAAAATTCATTGCGTTCCCAAGCCGTTCTGCGGTCCTCAAGCAATAAAATTCTCCCATGCACGTCTAACGCGACTTGAACCCGTTTTTGTGAGCCAGGGGCGGCGCATAAACGCAAGTCCCATCCCTTTAGTGTTATTTCTAAGATGGCATCGAGCTTCCTTCCTTCCAGGAGTTTCCCTTCTTCATCTTGAGTAGTAAATACGTTTGCCAGTTTCATGTAATGGTTTAATCTCTCTTCCATCACCGCTTTAGGATCAAAATCATCTGCCTTGGGTTTGAGCTTATCAGTCTTTCTTTGATCAGCGGCACTCCGCACCCCTGCTTCCATAGCCCATAAAACAAGTCCAGGAGCATCTAGATTTGCATATTCATTCAAAGAAGCACTCATCTTTTCCCTTGAAAGCCTGACGGAAAAATCTCCTTCTCCTTTGACGAGTATCGCGATCCTTTTAATCTTTGCCCAATTACCTTCGACAAGGGGAATTTCTTTCCCCCGACAGGAAGAGAGCACCAATCCAATCAGAAGAACCGAAGCTAAAAGACAGTGCGCTATGGGTTTACGTTTGCTTATTAATAACATCTTTCGCTCCTTTTGTTGTTTTACTGAGCAGAACATAATTGAAGAAAGAATACGCATTTTTTATGCCAATTGACGATTTATCTCTAATTGTTTGATATTATTATAGAAATCGCTTGGCTGAGGTATAATTCTAATCGAATTTTGGTAAACTTTTTCAGGCGAAAAGAAAACATTTCACAGGAAGCACAAGGAAACCATTTCTTGGGATTTTATTGTCGCTTCAAACACCGGTTCGCTCGTACTAAAAAGAGGGCATAGTGCATTTGCTAAGCCAGTGTCATTGAGCGCTTTAATCCAGAGCTGGATTTACAGGCGGGATTAGTGGAGCTGAAAGGGGCTTAAACCAATATCAGCGCATCGGCTACTTCTATAAGGCCGCGTGTTGTCAAGCTCCTATTTTGCCTTTACACGTTTGCTACTTCTTCAGTCGCCAATCGAGCTAGTCGGGAAATACTCCTAACTGAAGTATATAGTTTCTTCCAATCTCGGTACATTCCATGTTTCAACCACAATCAATGGAATTAATAGATCACACGAACTGTCTTGAGGGAGCCCTAAATTTTCGGCTCGATCTTAGCGCTTTAAGTTGCTCAATGTGGGAGAGACGAGAGAGGTATGTACGTTAGTTCTCTGACCTACTCCGGCAACTCAGGTAACTCCAGAAGGATTTACATTGACTACGGCCTCTCTTTGGGTTACCCTTAAATTTAACCCCGGGGTTTGGGAATGTCCGCGCTAAGGCCAGAATTTTTGCATCAACCGGGGGAAGATTTTCCCCTTTCCAACTTGATCCAGTGGGCGAGGAAGGGTTCTCAGGAAGTCTCCGCAGTGGGTTTAAAAGGGTCTTCCAAGGCCTTTATCCTTTCCTTACTCGCGGTCGAGTCTGGGCTTCCCCTATTAATCATTACCCCCCGATCCATAGATGCCGAGGCCTTTTCGGAGGCTTTGCGTTTCTTTACCAAGCCGGATAAGGAGATCCTTGCCTTTCCCCCCTGGGAGACCATTCTCTACGATGAGATACCCCCCCACCAAGATATTGTGGACCAACGGGTGAGCACCCTTTCTCAGGCGGCGGTTCACAATGGCACTGTAATCGTCACATCCATCCAAGCCCTCATGCAGAAGGTGATGACCCCCCATACCCTGGAGCAATTGAGCATTGCCTTGAACGTAGGTGATGAGATTGACAGGGAGGAATTCATTGAGAGGCTAATCCGGGGCGGATATACCCGGGTTCAGTTGGTGGAGGAAAAAGGTGATTTCAGCGTTCGAGGCGGAATTATCGACCTTTCTTCCCCCTCATATCGGGATCCCTTGAGGGTAGAATTCTTCGGAGACCGCATCGAGTCAATAAGGGCCTTTGAGGCGGGGACCCAAAGATCGCATCACCATTATGAGAACATCTTGGTCCTCCCAGCTAAGGAGATAATGGAGGGCTCAGATGGTCAGGCCTCTGCCTCCCTTTTCGATTATTTGAATCCCCGAACCATTGTCGCTATCGATGACCTCTTCGAGGTTGAAAGGGAAGGAGAAACGTTCTGGCTTCAGATCAGCGAGAGGTTCGATCGAGCCGTCGCCAAAGGAAAGAGCCCGCCGGTGCCCGACCGATGGTATCTCCCCCTGGAGATCGTCAAATCCAACTGGGGAAATTTGAGGAGACTGCTTCTGGGAGAAATGGACATGCCCGAATTGGAGGGAATGGGAGGAAAAATCCTTCGGTTCGCCGTCGAATCTAACGATGATATTAGGGCGGGTTTGAGGTCTCACCGGAAGAGGGAAACCTTCCTTTCTCCCCTAGTCCGGCGACTGAAATCCTGGCACAAAAAGGGAAACCAAATCATCATCGTGGCTCACCAATTGGGCCAGGCGGAGCGACTTCAGGAATTGCTTATCGAGTATCAACTCACCCCACAACTGAGCGCAATCTCCTTCTTCCACTGGTGGGAAAGCCTTCTTTCTTCGGCTTCGGCTGACCTCCCGTCAAGGATCAGGGAAGGTGATTTTATCATTCTCACCGGAACCCTCTCAACCGGCTTCCGCCTCCCATCCAAGGGTTTAGTAGTCATTACCGAGGAGGAAATTTTCGGCCCTCGGAAGAGAATCGCGAAGGTCCACAGGAGGCCAGGGGATGCTTTCATTACCTCGTTCTCCGAGCTCAATCAGAACGACTATGTGGTACATATCGACTACGGGATCGGGATTTATAAGGGGTTAAAACGCCTGGATATTCAGGGGGTAAGCAACGACTATCTCCTGTTGGAGTACTTGGAGGGGAACAAACTCTATGTGCCCGTGGACCGGATCAACCTCATCCAGAAATATGTCGGCTTCGAGGATAGAGGCCCCCGACAGGATCGGCTGGGGTGGATCGTCATGGAGGCGATTAAAGCGGAAGGTGGGCAAATCAATCGAGGAAATGGCAAGGGAGCTCCTCGATCTCTATGCGGCCAGACAGGTTTTCGAGGGATTTGCCTTCTCCAAGGGGGATGGCTATTTCAAGGAATTTGAGGCCGCCTTTCAGTACGAGGAGACGCCTGACCAGATGGATGCCGTCAGGGACGTAATGACGGACATGGAAAAGCTCAAATCCATGGACCGCCTCATCTGTGGCGATGTGGGATATGGGAAGACGGAGGTAGCCATCAGGGCGGCATTTAAGGCGGTCATGGACGGTAAACAGGCGGCCGTTTTGGTACCCACCACGGTCTTGGCTCAACAACACTACCAAACCTTCTCCGAACGATTCCAGCACTACCCCGTTATCATAGATATCCTAAGCCGGTTTAAGGGGAGGAACGAGCAAAGAGAGACCCTCGGGAAATTGAAGGAGGGGAAAATCGACATCATCATCGGAACCCACCGTTTGCTTCAGAGGGACGTCGCCTTCAGGGATTTGGGATTAGTAGTCATCGACGAGGAGCATCGGTTTGGTGTGTCCCATAAGGAGAGACTGAAACAGCTGAGGAAAACGGTCGATGCGATGACCTTGACGGCAACCCCTATCCCCAGGACTCTCCACATGTCCTTGACGGGAATAAGGGACCTGAGTATGATCAATACTCCACCAGAGGACAGGCTCTCCATTCGGACATTTTTGGGCCGTTTTGACGAGGACATCATCCGCCAGGCCATCCTGAGGGAACTCCAAAGGAATGGGCAGATCTTCTTTGTTCACAACCGGGTCCAAAACATATCAGCCATGGCCCGTTTCCTCAAGCAGCTAGTCCCCGAAGCCTCTCTGGCCATCGCCCACGGTCAAATGAAGGAGAGGGATCTGGAAAGGGTAATGCTCGCCTTTATGCGGAAGGAACACAACCTTCTCCTCTGTACCAGTATCATCGAGTCGGGTCTGGACATCCCCACCGCCAATACCATCATCATCAACCACGCCGAGAGGTTTGGCCTTGCGGAACTCTACCAGTTGAGGGGCAGGGTTGGCAGATCGAAATATCAGGCCTATGCCTTCCTCCTGGTCCCATCGGAAGCTTCCATATCCGGTGATGCCCTGAAGCGCCTCAGGGCCCTGCAGGAATTGAGCGAGTTGGGTTCAGGCTTAAGGCTTGCCTTCCAGGATCTGGAGATCAGGGGTGCGGGAAACATGCTGGGGCCTGCCCAATCAGGACATATCGCGGCGGTGGGATATGAGATGTATACTCGCCTCTTGGAGAGGGCGGTGAGGCAGTTTAAGGGGGAAAAAGTCCTTGAGGACATCACACCGGAAATGAAACTCCCCTTTGCCACCTTTATCCCCGATGACTACATCTGCGATCCTCACCAGAGGCTGGTTTTTTATAAACGATTGTCATCGGCTCGTTCCGAGGAAGAGATCGATGATATGAGGGAGGAGCTCGTGGATCGCTTTGGACCTATCCCTCCCCCAGCCTTAAACTTGCTGGAGGCTATTAAGCTCAAGCAACTCCTAACCCGTCTCAGGGTGCGGAAGCTGAACCTATCCGGGGAAAGAGCGGTGATCGCCTTCGACGAGAGCTCCGAGATTTCCCCTCAGCGTATTGTGGGCCTCGTCCAGGAGAATAGCGATCGATTTCAATTCACCCCCAGTTTCGAATTGATTCTTTCCATAGGGAAGGGGGGATGGCAGGAGAGCTTCGGGAAGACCAAAAGTATCTTGGAGGAGTTAGTCCAATTTTCTAAATCGCGGGGGACTCAATCGGGCCCCCTCGCCTTGGAGGGAACGTGAGAAAACATGTACGATCACTGTACCTATTATTCTCCCCAATGAATCACCCGGTGAGGAGGAGGAATTCAGAGCTCCCCCCGAGGGGAATCAAACCCCGGGGGGCGAATGAAGGGCCGCCGTCCAAGGGAAATGGAATGCACTGCTGGTTCGACTGGCGTCCAATTATGTGGATCGGCCTATTGATAGTAGCCCTCTGCACCATGGGATGTCAGAAGGAGGAGGTGAACCTTCCTCAGGACACTCTGGCCCAGGTGAATGAAGAATTGATAACCTTGGAGGAGTTTAATAACGAATTGCGGGATATCAAATTGGAACATGGAAAACTGCCGGAGGACAGGGAATCTCTGGACCAGTTGAAAACCACCTTTCTCGACCAAATCATCAACAGAAAGCTCATCCTTGGAGAGGCTCGGCGTATGAATATCCATGTATCGGAAGAGGAGATCAATAAGACCATTTTGGCCTTAAAAAGGGATTATGCCGGAGAGAGCTTTAAGGCCACGCTCGAGAACCGGGGAATGAGTTTCGAGCAATGGAAACGACGCTTAAGGGAAAAACTCATAGCCGAGAAGGTCATCACCACCGTTGCGCAATTTGATGGTCCCATCGATGATAAATCCGTGAAACAGTACTATGAGGAACACATCGAGGACTATTCCTTTCCCGAGCAGGTGAGGGCAAGGCAGATCGTGGTGGCCACGGTGGAGGAGGCCAAGGCGATCTTGAGGAGGCTGAGGAAGGGGGAGGATTTTGTAAAACTGGCCAAGGAAAAATCGATGATGCCTGAAAGGTTATATGGCGGGGACCTGGGATTCTTCGCCCGCGGTGAGATGCCGGAGGCCTTCGATGAGGTATTCTCCTTGAAGGTAGGAGGACTGAGCAAAGTCGTCAAGAGCCCTTATGGATATCATATCTTTAAGGTCGAGGAGAAAGCCGAAGCTAAGGTTCGAGGATTTGATGAAGTGAAGGATGAGATCGCCCATCAAATTCGAAAGAAAAAGAGCGGCGAAATCTACCATAACTGGCTTTCAGAATTGAGGGCGAAGGCCAAGATCAAAGTCAACAAGCAGTTGTTGGAATATACCCACTGATCCATGCGAAAATCCATCTTATCCATAGTCATTTTCGCCATCTTCGGTCTATCCGAGGGGATTTGCGGGGCAACGATCATCGATAGGATCGTCGCCATCGTCAACGGTGAGATCATCACCCTTGCTGAACTGGAACGTTATCGGTCAAAACTGCAAGAGAGGTCCAAGGCTACCGGCAATCCGGCGGAGAAAGCAGCCAAAGTTCCTGAATCGGAAAGGGAGATTCTCGAACGCCTTATCGAGGAAAAGCTGGTTGATCAGCAATGCAAAAAAATGGCGATCAAGGTATCCGCGAGGGATATCGATATGACCATCGAAGATGTAAAGAGGGCAAATGCCATCACCGATGAACAGTTGAAGATGGCCTTGATAGCGGAAGGTTTGAGCTTGGAGGAATACCGACAACAGTTAAGGGAACAGATCAAAAGGGCCAAATTGGTTTCTCGTGTAGTCCAGAAGGAGGTTATCGTGGACGACGAGAGGCTCAAGAAATTCTACCTAGAACACATCGAACGATTCAAGGAACCTGATCAAATGCGGACTAGCCACATTTTGATCATGATCCCTCAGGATGCCGATGAGCTGCTGATGGAGGCCCTTCGTTATAAGGGCGAAACGATCTTTGATAGGCTTCGCCGGGGCGAGGATTTTGGTGAACTTGCCCGTTTATACTCCGATGACGCATCGGCAAAAAACGGAGGTGACCTGGGTTTCTTCAAGAGGGGGGAGCTCCTGCCCGAATTCGAGCGGGTCACCCTTAACCTTCAACCAGGGCAGGTTAGTGGCTTAGTTAGAACGAAATTAGGATTCCACATCATCAAGATCACGGGGAGAAAAACAGGATCAGTTATTCCCTATGAAGATGTGACGGAGAAGATAAGAAATCAGTACTATGAAGAGGAATCCAAGAGGTTGTATGAGGTCTGGCTAAAGAAGGTTAAGGCGGAATCCTTCATAGAGGTGAAATTATAATTTAACCCGGCCGATGTGGCCTCTGGATTATCTCCATGTGGTGAACACTTAATCGGGCGGTTCTCAATGCGGTTGAGAAAGGAACCTGCTCGGCACGGCTTTATTCGTGGACAAGAACGGTCATGTCATTACCCATCATCGGCATAACCATGGGAGATCCCGTTGGAATCGGGCCTGAAATCATAGTCAAGGCCTTGGCTCAAAAAGAGGTGTTTGCCTGTTGCAGGCCGTTGGTTTTCGGCGATGCTAATGTGCTCAAGGAGGCAAACAGGGTACTCAATGCCCCCTGTAACATCAATCCGGTACGAGGGGTTGAAGAGGCAAAAGGGACCCGGGGAATGATTGACCTCATTGAGCTGAGCCATATCGATCTCAATGGGTTTCGATTTGGAACTCCCCAAAAACCCTATGCGACCCAAATAATTCGCTATCTCGAAACGGCCCTATCCTTTGCCAAGGATGGAAGGATCGGGGGAATGGCTACGTGCCCCGTCAACAAGGGCTTTCTCAATGATGCCGGATATCCCTTCACGGGGCATACGGAGTTTTTGGCCCAGCGAACCAACAGTGGCCCGGTGGTCATGATGCTGGTCACCCCGCGACTCAAGGTGACCCTGGTGACTATCCATTGCGCCCTGAGGGATGTTCCGGGGTTGATTACTCCGGAACGGATCATGGACACCATAAGGATCACGGACGACGCCTTAAAGAGGTCCTTTGGAATCCCAAACCCCAAGTTGGCCGTAGCCTCTTTAAACCCTCATGCCGGGGAGGATGGATTGTTCGGGGATGAGGAGAAGGCCACCATCCTTCCGGCCATCAACGGATGCAGAAGGGCGGGTGTCAACGTTGAAGGGCCTTTGGCTAGTGACTCCCTCTTCCACTTTGCCACAGAGGGGATCTACGATGCCGTGGTCTGTATGTATCACGATCAGGGCTTGATCCCCATTAAATTGATGGGGTTTAAAAAGGCCGTCAACGTGACCCTGGGGCTATCCATAATCAGAACCTCGGTCGACCACGGAACCGCCTACGACAGAGCGGGAACTGGAACTGCCGATCCATCGAGCCTCATTGAAGCAATTATCATGGCGAGCGGGATGGCCAGGGCCAGGGGAAAAACTAGAGCTCCCTGAGTTTTATGGGAAATATTTTTGTAACCTGGTGATAACATAAAAACTCGGGGCTTTGCCCCACCTGGAACACTAGTTGGAATATTGGAATGATGGGTTGAGAGAAATGAAATAACTTCGCGGCTTTGCCCCTCCCCAATATTCCATCATTCCATATGTTCTTTTCTATCATTCCAATTCTCCAAGAAATTACTCTATTGATTGACAAATTGGTGTAACTGGTCTATGAGGATATTGTGAAATTTGTCTCAAAAGGAGAATGAAGTGAAGATTGTCGTGTGCATTAAACAAGTCCCCGATACTACCGACGTGAGGATCGATCCGGAAACCCGGACCCTCGTTCGGGAAGGGGTGGAGAGCATAACCAATCCCTTCGATGAATACGCGGTTGAAGAAGCCCTCCTGACCAGGGAGGAATATGGGGGGGAAGTACATATCATCACCATGGGTCCTCCCCAGGCCATCGAAGTGCTTAAGAATGCCTTGGCTGTTGGGGCGGACTATGCCTATCTCATTTCGGATATTGCCTTTGCGGGGGCCGATACGTGGGCAACGGCCTATACCCTGGCTCAGGCAATCAAGAAAATCGGCACGGTGGATTTGGTGGCATGCGGAAAGCAGGCAATCGACGGAGATACGGCCCAGGTTGGCCCGGGAGTGGCAACTCAGTTAGGCATGCCCCAGTTGACTTATGTCTCAAAGGTACGAGAGATCGACTTGGAAAACAAGAGGATTGTGGTTGAAAGGATGCTGGAGGATGGAAAGGAAATCATTGAATCCTCTCTCCCTGCCCTCATCACCGTAGTCAAGGATATCAATGAACCCCGCCTTCCTTCCCTCCTCGGCATAAAGAAGGCGGCCAAGGCCGAAATACCAACCTGGACCATCAAGGATTTACCGTTGGATAAGGTCAAATGCGGTTTAGAGGGTTCCCCAACCGAGGTCGTCCGAGTGTTTACACCGGAACCAAGGGAAGGTGGGGAGATTTTGGAGGGAGAACTGACCGAAACCATTCCCCTATTGATGGATAAACTGATGGAGGCGAAGGTAATCAAATAGGGAGGAGTAGATGGCCAGATTATTGATCGACGAAGGTGCATGTACCGGGTGTGAGGCCTGCGTGGAGGAATGTCCGTATGCGGCTCTGGAGATGAAGGGCGATGTGGCAACGGTCAACGAGAAGTGCACCTTCTGCGGGGCTTGCGTTGATGCCTGTCCCGTTGAAGCCATCGTTTTGGAAAAGGAGGAAAAAGGGGTCGAAGGCCTTGATATCAGTGACTATAAAGACGTCTGGGTATTCATCGAACACAAAAGGGAAAGGATCGCCAACGTAAGCTTTGAGCTCCTTGGAGAGGGGAGAAAGCTGGCTGATGCCTTAGGATGCAAACTTTCCGGAATGCTTTTGGGTGACGGCGTTGAGGAATGTGCCCGAGAAGCCATAAAGTATGGGGCGGATAAGGTTTACCTAACCGAAAGTCCCATCTTGAAAGAATACCGGACGGACGCTTATACGGCGGGAGCCGTCAATTTGATCAAGCAATACAAGCCCGAAATCGTGATCTTTGGGGCGACCACCCAAGGACGGGATTTCGCGGGAACTATTGCCACCACTATATGTACGGGTTTGACGGCTGATTGTACGGGACTCGATATCGATCCCGAAACCAAATTACTGAGACAAACCCGTCCTGCCTTCGGCGGCAATATCATGGCCACTATCCTGTGTCAAAAACATAGGCCCCAAATGGCCACGGTGAGGCCAAAGGTCTTCGCCATGCCGGAAAAGGATGATTCCAGAACGGGAGAAATCATTCGCGAAGGGTTGCCCATTGGCGAGGATAAGGTAAGGACTAAGATCTTAGAGTTCCTCCAGGTGGACCAAACGGTGAACCTGATGGATGCGGAGATCATCGTTTCCGGAGGAAGGGGGCTGGGAGGGATTAAGAACTTCCCGGTTATCCGTGAGCTAGCAAATGTATTGGGAGGGGCGGTCGGTGCATCCCGTGCCGCTGTGGATGCGGGATGGATTCCCTACGAGCACCAAGTCGGCCAGACGGGCCGAACGGTAAGGCCCAAAATCTACATCGCCTGCGGAATCTCCGGGGCAATCCAACACCAGGCGGGGATGAAGACCTCGGAAATCATCGTCGCTATTAATAAAGACCCTGAGGCCCCCATCTTCAAAATCGCCACATATGGGATTGTGGCGGACCTCTTCCAAGCCCTGCCCATGTTGACCCAGGAATTCAAGAAGCGACTGGACAGGTAAGGTTTTGACCGCCACCCCAACAAAGATAGATCCGATTGCCCTCTGTTCTGGTTCTTTTGAGCCATTTAGGAGACAGGAATCGAGGAATCGATTGAAGCCTTCTTGCTTAAATGCCCCCCAAATCATCCCGGCGCTAAATAAGACCTCATTGTAAAAAGTCAGAATAAGACGGCAAAGAAAAAAGATCCAGATGCAAGGCGCGCAAATCCTGAGGAATGAGGCATACATAGAAGTACGGTGCAGTGACGAAGGATGAAGCGGAACGCAGCAGATGGACTTTTTACGAAGCCATCAAATAAACCACTTAACAAAACGGAGGAGAAAAGAACGACCGTCCCTCCAAAACTCAGCTGGGTTATCCGCAGGAGACAAATGAAAGAAAATGGGAAAATCCTTGATTTTTCTGATTTCTTCGATCATAATGATCCGTATAT
>JAUWDQ010000280.1 GCA_030608745.1 Pseudomonadota bacterium
ATAAGGTAGAAGAGAATACCAGCCTTACCGACCAGCGTTGGATACAAGACCTTGCCTGAGAATCTCTGAAACGGGGTCACCACACAGCTTTCAAGCACATTTGGGAACCGCGTAAGATAAGGTTCGTGCAGAACGTGCATAATTTTCTGAAGAGACCTTTTATTTTGGGCCCATTTTCTAATGAAACGCCTCCATTGCATTCAGAAACATTCGTGTTCCCGCTCTCTTACCATCTACCGGGCGACCATTTCGGGCAAAGGGTAGGGAGCAAGGGTGGCTTATCATTCGGAGCTTGATGACCGAAAGGTGATGGAAAACGGCAGGTGCATCTAAATCTCAATAGATTTGGTATGTTTTAAAACGCTCATTTTGGGTGATTCCGAGTTTAGCAATTTCCGCACGAACGTCCCCTTGACCATATTCCCAATACGCGTCTCGTCAAAGACCTCAGACATCGACCCTTTCTCCCAGACTACACCGTTGTTGACTTTCCCCTTTGTACCACAGGCCTAGTGATGACCGCAATACATAAGGAACGTGAGGTTCCTCAGAGCCTCATTGCCCTTTTGAGAAAGTTTGGCATCGATTATGCTAATGGAAGGTCTAACACATACAGAAAAATCCGTAAGGAGGGGAGGTGGAGATTTTTCAGGAGGCCAAGGTAAAAATAAATCACATTTCTTTTAAGGAGGTCAGACGATAATGAGGAACAGAAAGGGTTTTACACTGATTGAGTTGATGATCGTCCTGGCGATCATCGGGATTTTGGCGAGCATTGCCATCCCCATGTACAACGCAAATGTGAACAAGACCAAGCTTCAGGAGGCCACGGACACCTTGGGAGCCATGAAAGACGAGGTTTGTAGTATTGCCGCTGCTATGGGAGTTCCTCCGGCTTCATCGGCGGATAATCAGATTTTAGCTAATCTCGGGATACAGATCCCGCAATCATTGGGTTCTGCAGGAGGTCGGAAATGGTAGTATCGCACGATGGATACGGGTTGTTGAGGAGGAAAAACAAACGGGGACTACACCCTCGTGGCCACCGGCGGTCTTGCCGGTGATATTGGTTCCGCCTTGGCGGGTGTGCGGGTAGAATGCATCGGATGGTGGGACGCTAATGATAGGGTATTTACCTATTGGAGATGGAATTCTCCGAATCAAAGAGTCAAAGGTTGGCTTCCCAAGTAAGTCTTGAGCAGTGGAAGGGATGAAGAGGAAATCTTTCTGCATGATTTCAACGGACAAAAAATGTCCCTGGGGGGCCTAAAAAGGTTCACAACGCCTCTAAGAAAAACTATTAAACCTACCTGCACGGGCATCGGGTAAAATTTACCTGATACCCTTAAATTTTTTAAAATTCTAGGACTGCTGGAGTTTGTTACGCTAAAATATCTCTGATCTACTCAACCGCTATCTAAATCTTCAATTTAATGAGCTGCTTTTTATCTAAGCGGCGCTTTCAGGAGCCGAATGTCATCAATCCATGCTGTTCCCTTGCCGTTAATAACGAGATTCAGTTTCACATTGTCGGGGTTCTCTCCCTTCTTTAAGAAGAATGGAATTTGCTCGGTGGTCCATTCCGTGCTGCCAGTGAGCGGAGTCTGGAGTCCCCGCGAAAAGAACTCGCGTTCGCTTGGGAAATGGCACCACATTTCCAAGTAGACTTGACCCTCCACATTTTCCGTTCGAACTCGGGCCTTATAGATCAGGCGTGCATTCTCAACGTCTATGTCGCCTGTTTCAAATAAGTGGATGACCATAGGCTTGACTGATGTAATTCTCAAAGAGCCATTGCCCTCACTTGATGTATCCTTGTCAATTCGGACGCCACACTGTGTAATAATTCCTTCCATGCTGTCAATGGAATACTGCTTTAGTTCGACCACTTCTTCTAAGGGTTTAGAACAACTAACTACAACAAAAATCATCCCAAGACATACACAAAAAGCCGAATTTCTCATACTCATGCCTCTTTCCTCCTTTCTCGTTCCAGTTGATGTGGGCCAAAGCCGGCATCCCATGCTCGTTGCGAAGCCCTGACCTATCCCTGCAAAGAAATAAGAGATTGTTAAATATTCAACTTATTATTTTGACCTCATAATGGAATTTGTCAAATTCTTTACCCAATAACGCTTGACCCATTTCCGCGGTTCACGTTAGGCTAAACGTCAACGAAGCTCTCACATTCGGGGGAATAGGGGAAATGGGAACCTTGATGGAGATCATTGCCAGGCGACACAGTGTCAGGGGCTACCAGGACAAGCCGGTCGAAAGGGAGAAGATTCTCCAAATCGTTGAGGCGGCGCGTCTTGCCCCCTCAACGAGCAATGTCCAGCCATGGCGCTTCATCGTCGTGGAAGACCCAAGGCTGAGGGATGCCCTCGTGAAGAAGGGGATGGGAATAGCGGTTCCCAATCGGTGGGCCAAAGAAGCCCCAATCATCATCATCATCTGCGCCCATCTGGACTGGATCGTTCATCGATTGGGGGCGAGGGCAGCAGGTTTACAGTATTACCTTCTGGATATCGGCATTGCAGGAGAGCACATGGCCTTGACGGCTACGGAGCTGGGGCTGGGCACGTGCTGGATCGGCTGGTTTAGAGCTAAGGCCATCAAAAACATCCTCAACATCCCCAAGGGGTGGAAAGTCGCGGCGCTACTGACCCTGGGCTATCCCAAAGAGGAGGGGCCTCCAAAACCACGAACCAGACTTGGTCTTGATGAGATTCTCTTTTTTAACAGGTTGGGAGGATCATGAACAACCTCACGGCATCCCAAAGTTTCATGGTTTTCCACTTCTAAACACATCCAACCTATGGGAAATTACCGTGTCCTTCAAGGCTGCATCCTTGGAACACCCGGAAAACCTTCCCTACTGCCTCTCCATTTGCAAGAGGATAATAGCCGTGATGACCGAGATTCCCCCGATGATTTGGGGGAACAACAGGCGTTCTCCTAGGAGAAAATAGGCGACCACCCCGGCAACAATAGGCTCCAGGGTGCTGGTGATACTTGCCCGGGTTGCCCTGATATATTTTATCCCC
>JAUWDQ010000170.1 GCA_030608745.1 Pseudomonadota bacterium
GGAAAAGTAACAAATGGTGGAATGCAATTACCCTCCCTTCAAAATTAGTGACCCTATAATTTACTCAAATTCAAATCCTTTCCCTTTTTATCACCTCCTTCCAAAGGAATAATCGGTCCCCTCATGAAACCTGGATCCGAACATCGTCTCTTGTCTTATATGTTATTAATTCAAAGATGTCAACAGGGAAATTGCCTTCTGGTTCCACAATGGATTCATCGCCCTGTATTGACAGACACAACCTGAGCGCTGGGTTCCGGCACGCTTTGTTAATCTCCTACGTGAAGTCTTCTATTTCCTGTTTCTTCCTGCGTGTCATTAGGTCCACGACCGCATGGCGGGGGTCTTTTCCCTCAAAGAGCACCCTGTAAACCTCATCAGTTATTGGAACTGCTACGCCGAGCTTCTGGGCCAATTCCCGAGAAGAGATGGTCGTCCACACTCCCTCGGCCACTTTCTCGGTAGATTCGAGGACTTGCCGAAGCGAAATGCCTTGCCCTATCTTTTCGCCTATAGTACGGTTCCTGCCGTGCCGGGAGAAGGATGTGGTTATTAAGTCGCCAATGCCTGAGAGGCCGGAGAAAGTAAGCCGTTCGGCGCCGGCGGCAACGCCGAGGCGCGATATCTCAACAAGCCCTCGTGTCAGGAGTGTGCTCTTTGTGTTATCGCCGTAACCAAGTCCATCGCATATTCCCGCGGCTAGCGCGATGACATTCTTCAAAGCCCCACCAAGCTCAACACCAATGATATCTTCCTGTGTATACACTCGGAAGAATTTTGCCATAAAAGTATCTTGGAGCGACCGTGCGAGTTGACCGTCTCTTGATGCGATAACAGTCGCAGATGGTATCTTGCGTGCCACTTCCTCAGCGTGTGAGGGCCCGCTCAGCGCGGCGAGAGGCGCACCTTCCAGAAATTCCGCCAGCACCTCTGTGCATCGCTTCAGGGTTTTCTGCTCGATGCCTTTCGCGACGGAGACAACTGGCACTTCCCTTGGATAGTGTGGGGAAAACTTTTCAAAGACACTTCGGATGAATTGTGTTGGGACAGCACAGATAAACAACTCGGCATCTTCTGCAGCCTCCACCAAGTCAGCCGTATAGTTTATATCCCGAGGAATTTTAATCCCAGGCAAGAATTTGTAATTCTCTCTCTTTTCGCGCTGTTCTTCGATATAGTCAGGAAAGTTGCCCCATATCTTGGTACTATAACCTTTTGAGTGTAGCAAGAGAGCCAGTGCCGTGCCCCAGGCACCATCGCCGATAATGGTTATTCTATTCATTGGTTTCCTCCCGAGCGAGGCGATGTTCTGTCAACGTGGATCTTCGCACCTAAAGGCCGGAAACAGCCATGTAGAATAATAGCCCTATTACAGGAAGAGTTTACAATTCCCTCTCAAGATGGAATCGACTGGATTATAACGCCAACATATAGAGTAAGTCAATTTCCGTACCGGTTTTTTTACAATGGGCACTCACCCATCACTGCCCTATGTTGACATAAGCGAGAAAGCATGCTAAAAATCAACTGATTGATACTGGGTCTGACGGGTCGTCCAATGGCAGGACACGGGACTTTGGCTCCCGGTATCTAGGTTCGAATCCTAGCCCGTCAGCCAGTTTTCCTTACGGTGCTGCATTGGCTTGGAATTTGCTAGAAATTCATTACCTCCATGATATTTGGGGAGTAGTCCATGGCTTTACACTGTCCTTATTGCCATAAGAGAGTTCGTATTCCGGTATCAAAAACCGAGATTACCCTCTTCCCATGCCCCAACTGCGGGGGCAGCATCGACCTGGCTCGCATTGAGCATGATGATGACTCGAAGGTGGTGTGTCTTTCGGAGGGGGATTTAATCGAGCCCCGTGAGGCAGACGAGGAGATACGCACCAGGACCTGGACCGATCAAGGCCCGCTTCCCCATAGGGAGTCCCGGCATATCCACCTTCTTCGGTGGCTAGCAGTGATGTTGGGCTTGATCATGCTGATTCCCTTACTATTTGGATATTTCTTTCTGAAGACGACAACGAATAAAGATCAGGTAATCTCCTGCTTGAACTCTTATTTTTCCGAGATCGATCACCGAAACTATAGTGATGCCTTCCGGAAATATATGGCATCCGATCTCCAGAGAAAGATCTCCCTGGAAGGATATTTGAGGGAGATGGAGGAGATCCGGCGAAAATTGGGAAAAGTGAAACGTCGGGATCTCATGAGATGGAGTTATCGGTCGACGAATAGGGAGAAGAGTTGCACCCTTAACTACAACTCCTCATACGAACGGGGGAATGCCAAGGAGCGCTATGCCTTAGTCAAGGCAAAAGACGGTTGGAAGATCTTCGAGTTCCGGATTGTCCCCCATCCCACCAAACTCGAAAAAGGCATGTTTGAGATCTAACGCGAGTGCTTAACCCCCAGCCTGCACGAGACGCTTGCTCACCTCATGCACCATGATCCAGATCATATCGAGGGTAAAATGGGATCCGATGGAGGCATCGAAAAGAACCCCTGCCTTTGGGGGAAATTCTTCATCCCCCATCCATAAGATATAGATGATGGGAATCCGGGGAAAGACGTCCATGGCGATGGATTTGTCGCCGAAACGAACCGGGGTGCCACCGAGGACCTTCCCGGCCTCGATAAAGCCCTCGGGATTATCGCCGTATTTTTTCTCGATGAGATCGACACTGAGGGCGTGGGGACCTCGGAAAAAGGTTTCCCCACCGAGCAAATCCTTTTCGCTGATCCATTTACGGTCCAAGGGGATATCTTTGGTCCTCAACAGGTAGAAGAGGACCATCAGGGTGAATTCATTGGTCAAATTTTCCTCCTTTGGCACATCCCCTTCGATAAGACTCTTTATCTCCCTCTGGTAGGGAAGGACTAAGTAGTCGTGGTTGAGAATGGGCAGGGTATAGCCCCGGTGCTTCACCTGATAGTCGGCCATTGTCCTGATACAAACCGTTTCGGGGTTTAATCGAGCAAGCTCATCCCAATAATCGGATTCGGTTTGATTCATGGTTTCCCCTTCCGAAGAGTTCGTTTCTCCTCCAGACCTTCTCGGGAAAAAGCAGCATAAGGAGAGAGGATGGAAAATCCAAAGGATAGGAAAGACCAACAATAGGGTGCTTCTATCCCTCGATATACCTGAGCAGTCGTTTCAGCTTCAGGAGATTTCCATTATCCATTTCGATGAATTCCAACCCATGTTGAAGATACTCATCCCACCCTTCCCTTTGGTGTGCGGGGGCCCAGACGATTTGAGTCACGGCCTTGATGGGTTTTAATCCAAAATATTCCGGGAGGAAAATCTCGACTTTCAATTTCATTCCTTCCAATAAGGCCTCCTTCAAATGTACCAAGAGGCCACCCTCACTGATATTTCCTGTTTCTCCTCCATAGGTCTTTATATTCTCGATGAAGGCGTACAAAATAGGGAGTTCGATATGGCGGCGATGAAATTTCCTGTTCTCCAAATCAGGGCCTCCCAATTGTTTCCCGGCTTTTTTCCCCCTCATCATACCCTCCTTCGCTTTCGCAGGTGGCGCAGTTATCTTCATATCAAAAATTGGGGGGGGAATGCAATCTTTTTGTGAAAGATTTTCATAGGAAAGGGGAAAACGTTTCGCATTTTCTCCCCCGGATTCGTACACGTTGTCGTAAATCAGCTATTAGGAAGGGGTTGTTTCGGGGCCGAATTTGGTATGGAATATGCAAACCATTGGAAAATCCCTAACCATCCAAAAGGAGTTTCACCGTGAAACAGGATAATAGGCCGACGAGGCCCATTCCAGTTTTCAAATCGGCGAAAAAATGGAAAGGTTCCCTTCGGGAAGCGCCCCCTGGTAAGCTCATTGTCATTTATGGAGACCATTTGGGAAAGCAATATCATCTGGGCCCGAAGAAGATGCTGATCGGAAGGATGGGCCGAAGCGACATATCAATCGACGATTCATCGGTTTCCCGGGAACATGCCTTTATCGAGAGGAAAGATGGTAGATTTATTCTGGAGGATCTAAAGAGCACCAATGGAACCTTCATCAACGGCGAATTCGTTGATGTGCGCGTCTTGAATCACGGGGATAAGATCCGAATCGGAAATACCGTCTTGCAGTTCATCGTTGAAGGATAATAGCTAATGGGGTGGCCTTCCCCTTCCATCCGGCTGATCCCTTCGGTCTGCCCTCGGCCATGAGCCCTCGGCGTGAGTTCGGTCGAACGCTCTGGCCGAATGGAGCTCAGGGTCGAAGACTCACGCCGAGGGCAAACATGAAGCCAAGAGGCCAATTTTCCTCCCCGTATCAATTCTTCTCGTTCTCTGTCCCCCTTATTCCTCAGGATTTGCCATTGCTTCCTGAGAGGAAGCGTATCAAGAGAAAGTGCCAATAGCTTGCCATACGGTATAAGGTTGGTGTAAAATAACCTCACAAAATTATGCCAGTGGGCAGGAAAGGAATCAACAAATGAAAATGGCGTTCATTGGTTTTGGTGAGGCGGCTTATGGTTTAACCAAGGGCTTGAGACAGGCCGGACTGCGAGAAGAAGTGTACTTCTTTGACAAGCTCTGGGATACTCCCCCCTATGGTGATGTAATAATGAAACGCGCAGCTGAAACCGGTGCCGTTTTGCTTAAAAGTATAGAAGAATTGATGACTGTTTCAGATATTGTTATTTCTGCGGTTACTGCGTCCGTTGCTATAATTGTGGCAGAAAATTTAGCACCTTTCCTTTCTAAGAAACATCTTTACGTAGATGTAAATGCTGCTTCACCTATGGTAAAGGAACAGATTTCAGATATCGTAGAAAAGACAGGAGCAGCATTCGTCGATGTTGCAATGATGGGGGCAATTCCTGTTTTTCTCCATCGTGTTCCAATTTTAGCTTCTGGAAGTGGAGCGCTGCTTTTCAAAGAGTGGATGGGGCCTTTCGAAATGCGAATTACGTGTATTGGCGATAAACCTGGGCAGGCTTCGGCAATCAAAATGTTTCGGAGTATTTTCATGAAAGGTTTGGTCGCCTTGCTTTTGGAAACCTTAAACGCCACTCACAGATATAATGTGGATGATACTGTTCTCGAATCCATAGCTGAGACGATGGAAAAGAACTCATTTTTGGAAACAGTGCGTTTGCTCGTAACAAGGGGAGTTGTCCACGCTGAAAGAAGGGCTCATGAAATGGAAGAGGTCATCAAAACGTTGGAAGGGATTGATGTTCTTCCCACCATGTCCCAAGCGACCAAGGAAAAACTGTACTGGTGCAGTGGTCTTGGCTTGAAGGAATATTTCGGTGGCGAAACACCTAAGACGTTAGCTGAGGTAATGAGTGCTATAGAGGAAATGCTATCTATTTAGAGGTATGAAAGCTATCCAGGCATTGGAGAGGAAAGTATCGGCCTTTAGCAAGTCATCGGTGGACGAGAAGCAGATGGGTCTGGAATTTCCTGAATTTTGTAGGAAGTATTTTTGTAACCTATTGATTATAGAGGAGCTCAGGAGCTTTTCCCCAACTGGAACATTGGAATAATGGAATACTGGAATGATGGAATGGTGGAAAAAACCATATGGAATGTTGGAATACTGGAATAATGGGTATAAAAACCAGTGAAATACAAACTCAATATTGACGGCTTCGTAAAAAGTCCATCTGCTGCGTTGCGCTGCATCCCCTGCCCTGTTAAATTGAAGGAAGCCATATCAAGAGATACGGGATATAGAAGCTGCTTGAAAACAGTAACATCGA
>JAUWDQ010000161.1 GCA_030608745.1 Pseudomonadota bacterium
AGTGTATTGTATCCCTTCTTCCACGATACCCGTACCCTCACCATTTATTCTTATAATGGATTCCGTATCAGGTACCTGCTTGATGCACACAATGGAATTCATTCTTTACCTCCTTCCTTTCATTTCTTGGATTTTCACCAAGGGCAGCGTTCAATTGTATTAAATTTTGCGTTTGTGTTCAAATGGAATCCTTGTTCGAAGACTCTGGGGACCATCCTTCATTTCAAGGACTCGTTCACAATGGGCAAGCCAACAATGCTTCCCCATTCGCTCCACGAACCATCGTACACTTTCGTTCGGGTGTATCCAAGAAGGAAGCGCGCCGCAAACCATACCATTGAGGCACGATGACTCAACCTGCAGTAAAAAACGATCTCCTTATCAGAAGTTGCTCCTCTCCTGCAAAATGATTCACGGAGTTCGTCTCGTGGTTTAAATGTTTCATCTTCATTCAAAAGTTCAGCGTAATAGAGATGTTTCCCCCCCGGAATATGGCCCTTCCGTTGTGCCCCATGGTCAACTTCCATCCATTTTGGAGAAACCCTTTCACCCATAAATTCTTCCCGTGTCCTCACATCCAACAGAACCCGATCCGGATTGTCCAACCCGGCCAAAATGCCCTCTCGTCCGATTCGGCTGTTCTCATCGGTCGCCCTAACTGGATACCTCACCGATTTTATTCGGGATACATCCCGGACCATTGGCCGTTTTTCCTCGAGCCACAGGGTACGGTTCCCATGGAGGATCTTGGCCTTGGAATGGCCCCTCATCATGCAAACCCAGAAAGCATAATGAGCATATTGACATGCGTTGCTATAAAAAATGATGGTAGTCTCATGACCGATCCCGCTTTTTTCCATCAATTGGGAAAAGTCTTTGGGCGATACAAATTCGCGCATGGTAGCATCCCATAAGGATTCCTTCCACGGCCAATAGACTGCCCCAGGAATGTGCCCTTCCGTATATGCTTCCGGGTTTTTCATATCACTCACTTCTATAATCCGTATCGAATCTGAAAGGGTACCCAGGTTTTCCGCTAACCAACGGGTGCTGACTAACTTTTCAGCCTCTTCCTGCTTCTCCATGCCCCCTCCTCTTTATTTGCCCATAGCCGAGAATTCCTCGGACATCTCCCTCATCTGCCGGGCGTACTGACCCGAAATCTCTGAAACAAGCTTGATATCCGTACCGATACCAACCATCCGCATGCCCTCCTCCATCCACCGCCGAGCACTCTTCAAAGAGCCGGTATGGATCCCCGGGATGACCCCGTGTTTTTTGGCCACCTCGATTACACGGCGGCAGGCCTTCACATGATCGGGATTCTCCGAGTTACCCGGATCTCCCAGGGATTGGGAAAGATCAGCCGGTCCCACATAGGCAACATCCACGCCCGGAACGGAAAGGATTTCATCGAGGTTTTCAATGGATTTACGGCTCTCGATCTGGACACAGAGTAAGATCTCCTCGTTCAGGTCTCTCATGGTCTGGGGGGTATTACCGCTCTCAAAAAATGTATGCATACGGGTCAAGGCCAACCCCCTCTCCCCCACGGGATAATAACGACACCATTTTACGATATTCTCCACATCATCTCGGGATTCAATCTGAGGAATGAGGAGCCCCTGGGCCCCTGAATCGAGAGGCCTCGACATATGGTCATGTGACGAACGGCTCGTGACCCGCACGATGGGGCAAATACCAGCGGCCCGAGATGCGAGGATCATGTCGGCCATCGTTTCCGTCGTGAAGCAGGAATGCTCCATGTCGATAAAGAAAAGATCAAAGCCCGCCCGAGCCAACAGAACGGCAATCCCCGGCGTTCGAATCTCGGATACCATGGGGCCAAAAACGATCTTGCCCCCTCGAAGTTCCTTCTTTACTCGATTTTGAAAAATCATGGTATACCTCCTTTTATTCCTTGAAAACACAGTAACCGTCAGTTGCCAAATGCTACTATCAGGTCCATGGATTCAGTAGGGCCCAGATCTTTCGATTTCAACGTTCCATACAGTTTACATATTTTCTCCGGTTCCCTCATGGGAGGCCGGTCCTTAAGTCATTACCACGCCCTGAAGTCATAGTCCCGGGTTTTAATCTCGACTTTGATCTTCTTAATCTCCTTCAAGAAATCGGCAAGATGTTTTACAATACGGTCGTAGATCTTTTCGCCTTTCTCCCTGCTCCCAAGAAAGGGATCCCCAATGGTTGCTTGATCAGCATACTCGTGATGTTCCATGGGAATCCAGATATTTTCCGAACCCTGGAATGAAACGGTCGGCACTCCGTCGGTCTTCATGAATTTCGGCCCCAGCAGCTTTGGTGCATGAGCCGTATCCTTGACAGCAACACTCATATCAACCACCGACTCGTCGTAGGCCAGCATCTGAGCGGTTTCCATTTCCCCTGAATGCCATGCAATCTTCTCCTCAAGAAGTTCCTCCACTACGGTCGTTTGACGCTCGGTCGGCGTCTTGTACCACGCAGTGAAACACCCTGTTTCGTAGCGCAACCTCCGCAAGACCTCATCCACTACCTTGGAATTTGAGCCATGCTGACTTACATAGATGATCTTACTGAATCCGTGGAAGACCAGGCATTTTCCTATTTCATATATTATCCGTCTCAATGTCTCGCCGGAAAAACTGAGAGTCCCTACCCCCTGGCTTACCTCGCCCATGTGATGAGGCGAATAGCCGATAGGGATGAGAGGGGTGTAGGGAACCTTTGCAACCTTGGCTGTCCGCTCAACCACCACTATGGTTACGATAGAATCTGTAGCCAAGGGAATATGAGCTCCGTGCTTCTCACAACTCCCAATAGGTACCATCACCACATCGGTCTCTTTAAGAATTTCCTGCACGTCCGTGAAGGACATCTCCCAAAAAGCGTAACTCTTTCTTTTCGCCATTTCCTCATACCTCCCTTTTTGAATGCTTTTTAGAACATAACCCTAAAAATATGTCAAGGAAAGTTTTTTTCGTAGGCGAAAATTTCTCAAATTATGGTAACAATTCCCGACATCAAACCTGTATTGAATCATTAGAGCTCACGTTTAACTTTTCCATCTTGCGTCATGCAGGAAATCCCCGATAGGCGTGTGTGCTTCCTAAGATTCCTGATTTCAAAATGATAAATGGGTTAGCACATACTCGTATGCTCAGATTCCCTTAAACGTATTGAATCCCTACCCCGGCTGAGCCATCAGCCTTCAGCCATTATCGTCTGTCATGAGTAATCCGACAAACGGATCAAGTCCTACCACCATAGCTTTTGCGAAGCCTTTCCCCTTGACACATAAGCGACTCTATCCTATACTGCCTTCACCAAAAAGGGAATTCTTATCACTAATCGAAGTGAGAGTATTCTGCTAGGGGCAAAGGTGCTAAACATAGAAACATATTGATTCTCCAAACAACGAATAAGGAGGAGACAATGGCGAAGTATAAAGTGGTTGTGACTGACTATATATTTCCCAATTTAGATCCTGAGAAGAAAATTCTTGAGCCATTGGGAGCGGAAGTTTTGGGGGGACGGTGCCAAAGTATCGAAGAAGTCATCTCCATAAGCAAAGAGGCCTTGGGAATTTTGAACACTTATTTTAAACCAATCGGGCAAGAGATATTCCAGGCCTGTTCAAAATTGAAAGTGGTTGTTCGCTACGGTATCGGCGTTGATACCATTGACATCCCTGCCGCCACCCGTCATGGAATCATGGTTGTAAATGTTCCCGATTATTGTCAGGAAGAAGTTGCAGACCATACAACTGGCCTGTTATTGGCCTTGGCCAGGAAAATCGTACTATCGAACAAAAGGGTGAAGAGCGGGGAATGGGATCTTTCTTATCTCAAGCCCCTGGCAAGGCTCAAGGGACAGACTGTTGGGTTTCTTGGTTTTGGTCGTATTGCGAGGTTGGTTGCTAAGAGGTTAACCAGCTTCGGCATGAATCTCATTTTTTACGATCCCTATATCCAAGAGAATGTCGTCGAAAATGCAAGTAATGTTACGCTGGAAGAAGCGTTAAGGCAAGGCGATTTTCTTTTGATTCATACACCAGAGACCGAAGAAACTCGGCACCTCTTAAATAGGGAAAGATTTGCTCTCATGAAACGGACTGCATGCATTATTAATACCGCTCGGGGTGGGGTCATTGAGACCAGTGCCTTAATTGAAAGTCTACAGTCTGGCCGATTGGCAGGGGCCGCTCTTGATGTCATTGAGGGTATTCCTCCCATAACACCTGATCATCCCCTTTCCCAGATGGACAACGTTATCCTAACACCTCATTCAGCCTTTTATTCCGAAGATTCCATGATTAATCTTCAGGTCAAGGCAGCACAGGAGGTGGCACGAGTGATTTCGGGTGAAAGGCCCCTATCTCTCATGAACCCGGAAGTTCTGGAGCGGTAACCAGGAATTAGAGACGCCTTCGGAATCCGAATTTGGTAGCGGCAAATCTTTCCGGAACAGATGGCCTCCGGTGATTAGGGTAAAAAGAAGGAATCACCGATGGGAAGGTAAAACACATTGGCCAAACAGGGGCTTCTATCCTACTCATGGAATATCCGGGATGTCGTGTGACCCTCCGGGGAAACCTGGACGAAGCGAACCACACACGGGTTCTCCATCCTGTTCAACCGGTAAATACGGTGCTAGCAGAAGACCCAAAAATCTCATACGCAAGCGAATTCACGGCAAAGGTCGGTCTCTATCTCAACCAAAACCAGAATATTCATATAGGGAGAAAATCGTGATGGAATACGGGGAACTCATAAACAAAGCCGAGGCCAATCTCAGGGCCAAAGGCACCTTAGAGAGATATGTGAGAGGGGTCGAGACAAACTTCGTTGGCCGCTTCAACCTCCGGTATTTCGAACGCTACGGGTTTAAATTCCGAATGATCGACTCCCAGGAGGCTTCTACAGAAACCACCTTCTTCGGGAGGAAATTCAAGACTCCGATCCTCAGTGCTGCTCTCTCTGGTTTGACTGAAATCGCAGAGAAGCCCTTCAGAGAAATTGCCCTGGGGGTTAAAAACAGCGACTCCATGATGTGGGTGGGAATAGCCTCAGCGGAGCACGTGAAAGATGTTTTGGAGACAGGAGTTCCCACTGTAAGGATCGTGAAACCTTTCCAAGATGTTGACACGATGATTCAGGAGCTAAAAGAGGCTGAAGATGGGGGAGCTATCGCCGTTGGGACGGATATGGACTTCTTCTATGGAGGTAAGCGGGGTGATGTGACTTTTGCCCCAAAGGCCATGGCACCAAAGAGCCTGACGGAGCTAAGGGAATTAGCAAACGTCACCAAACTGCCTTTCATCTTGAAAGGGGTTCTCAGCACCCAGGATGCAGAAAAGGCCCTGGAGATTGGGGCAAGAGGAATCGTCGTTTCAAACCATGGGGGCGCGATTATTGACCACTCCGCCCATCCCCTGGTGGTACTGCCGGAGATCATGGTGGTCATCGTTAACCAGATGCCAATTTTCGCTGACAGTGGGTTTCGTCGAGGCTCCGACGTTATGAAGGCCCTAGCCCTCGGGGCGGATGCGGTTCTCGTTGGAAGATCTCTGGTCATGGGATTGGTCGCCAATGGCAGTCAGGGCGTTGCTGAGATGATCACTATCTTGACGGCTGAACTAAAGCGTATTATGAGTGTAACAGGGTGCAAGAACCTGGGGGAGATTGACGACGGAATCTTGGTCAAGCGTAATTTTTTTATCTAAGGAATTCTAAATGATCAACGCAGCCCTGCCGGTAATTTTATTCTCTTGCAGCAACTGGTGGACTCTTTCGGCTTCCTCCAGGGGAAATGTTTGAGTAACGATTGGCTTGATTTTGCCTTGTTTCACAATCTTTACTGCTTCAATCAGCTCTGCCATGGATACATATCGGGAACCATGGATTTCGATCC
>JAUWDQ010000158.1 GCA_030608745.1 Pseudomonadota bacterium
GTGAATTCTTTGCCCAGCTCGAGGGTTACCCCGAGCCCCCTCACTCTTCTTTCGAGGTAATCCAGAAAATCGTTCAGAACGGCTTTCTTTGGAGGAAGAGCGGCGAGTCTCATCCTGCCGCCCAGGTTATGATCCCTCTCAAAGAGCGTCACTTGGTGGCCTCTCAGCGCTGTTATTTCGGCCGCCTTGAGGCCTCCAGGGCCCCCGCCAACAATCCAAACCCTCTTGGGTCGATCGGTTTTCGAGAACCTAAATCGATCTTCGTTACCCGTCTCCGGGTTGACAGCACATCGAACCGCCTCTTTTCTCAGGGTCTGAATGCATCGATTACACGAGATGCAGAGATTGATATCCTCCAGCCGGCCATCTTGCGCCTTTTTCGGCATGTGGGGGTCCGCGATCAACGCACGGCCCATGGAAACGAGATCAGCCTTCCCATCTCGAAGAACCTGGTCAGCCATGGCGGGATTTCTGATCCTCCCGACCGTAATAACGGGGATGTTCACCACCGACTTGATGGCCTCGGCTAGGTGGACGAAGATACCTTCTTCCACATAGTAGGGCGGGTGGTTCAGGTAACCCGAGGCGGCGTTACAAGCCGACACGTGGAGGACATTGGCCCCTCCCTTTTCCAGGATTTGAGCAACCTGTTTGGTTTCCTCAATTTTAAGACCTCCGTCCACGTACTCGTCGCCGCTCAACCTGCAGCTGATGGGAAAATCCGGACCCACTCGTTCGCGCACTGACTTCAAAACCTCCAGGGCAAGCGTGGCCCGTGCCTGGATACCGCCCCCATATTGGTCCCCTCTCCGGTTGGAAAAAGGGGATAGAAAGGAGCAGAGGAGGTACCCGTGGGCCATATGGAGCTCAACGCCGTCGGCCCCGGCGTTCTTGACCCTCTGGGCAGCTACTGTAAATGCCTCGATGATCTCCTCGATCTCACTCACGGAAAGTTCACGGGGAGTTTCGTCTCTGGTTGGACAGGGAATGGGGGAAGGTCCAACAATGGGAGATCCTGTGATTGCGGATGCGGTTTGCCTCCCCGCATGATTAATTTGTACGATGATTTTCCCCCCTACGCCGTGGACAGCCTCGATCAGCCCTTCGATTTTCGAGGCGTGTTCATCGGAGCTGATGAGCAGCATATTCGGGTGTGCTTTGCCTTGCTCGAGAATACCCGTATGTTCGACGGTGATATATCCCACGCCTCCCCTTGCGCGTTCCACATAATAGGCTGTTTGTCGGTCTGTCGCAAAGCCTTCCAGCGTGGCGTACCTTGTTGCCATGGGGGGCATCACAATACGGTTTTGTACCTCCAATGTCCCGATGGAGAAGGGACTAAAAAGTGTATCCAGACTCACGGCACATCTCTCCTTTCTAGAACCCTCTTACCTCTCATGTTTGGGAATAATAGGTGTATGGTCAGGTGATTTGACCAACCAATAACACCTTCTCTTTATTTTGTCAACTATTCCGTCGATTTAATCAAATGAAACTTCGAATTGTTGTGAGGAATACATTTTTAATCCATTGATTTTATTAAATATATGTATTTCCAAACAAAATAAAGTTTATAGGAGACGCCTTGGTCTGCGAAACGTTTTCCATGAGCCAAAGGAGAATAGTCCATTCGACCTCGAATTGCCCATATTATCCTGGTGCTCAGGGTCTTTTTCACGACATGACGCGAACCGGCCTTCCTTCAGGTCCATAATTACCCCTTCACGGTTCTCATTGATAATATTTGACAAATTCACGAAGAAGGTTATAAGATCGGTCCAAAATGAGATTAAAAGTTGAGTAGCATGAGGATTACTGTGGCTTCTGAATTATTGTCGTCCAGGCCTAAGGGAAAGCCACAGCAGTTATCGGAAAACAATGAGGAGGTGCGAAATGTCCGAATACCTTAGCAGGGAAGAGTTGGAAGAGCTGCGCCGTTGGCCTACATGCGCCACATCCAATGCCATTGAGCTGTTCGACATCCGGCCCCGCAACGAGGGATTCATGCTCCCCGAGATCAAATGCGTCTTTCCCGAACTGGAGCCCATGATTGGCTATGCAGTCACCGGTGTCATAAGCGCCGATTCTCCGGAGGGCCGCCGGATTCAGCCGCCTGACTGGTGGGAGGAGGTCCTGAAGATACCGGAACCGAGAGTTGTGGTGCTCCACGACATAGACGACCCTGTCGTAGGTTCCTTCTGGGGCGAGGTGCAATGTAACATACACAAGGCCTTGGGGTGCGTCGGCACCGTCACCGACGGATCAGTGCGGGATCTGGATGAGGTGAGAGAAAGGGAGTTCCATTTCTTCTCGAGTTGTGTAAGCGTTTCCCACGCCTACGTACATCTGGTGGAGGTGGGCGTTCCGGTTAAGGTAGGTGGGCTGGTCGTAAAGCCAGGCGACCTTATCCAGGGCGACAAGCACGGTGTCATCTCCATTCCCCTGGAGATCGCGAGAGATGTGCCCAAGGCCGCCCAGCTCGTCGAGGACTGGGAAAGCACTGTCATCAACTTCTGCAAGTCCGAAGAGTTCACCGTGAATGGGCTGAAGAAGCGCTACATGGCGCCACGCCCCACTTGGCCTCCCCGCCAATAGAGGCATAGAGGCCTGTTCACTTGTCAATCTATCCGGTACGTGTCGGGCAGAAGGAGAAGTTCCTCCGTCGTGGCATGACGCCACCCAAAGGTAAATGGGGGGTGGATAGTATGATCTCGGCAATAATGAAAAAAAGAACCATAAACAAAAGGTAAGAGGGTAAACGGTATACTCCCTTTCTGAAAGGAGAAAGCAGATGGCGACCACGGGAAAGAGGATGGATTATACGTCTCATCTTATTTTACAAAGAACAGCGAGAGAACGGGTAAAAGAAGGCATTACCGTTATGACGAAAGGCGAAGGTGTTCGGGTTTTTGATCAGGATGGGAAGAGTTACCTTGATCTCGTTTCCGGGGTTACCCGGCCCGTCCATGTGGGCTATGGACGGAAAGAGATAGCTCAGGCGGTCTATGATCAGATCTGCCGGCTCCCTTATTTCACCCCCATGCAATTTTCCAATATCCCCGCGATGGAACTCGCCGAAGTTTTGGCGGAAATTACACCCGGGAGGATAAATAACTTCACTTTCGTATGCGACGGGTCAGAGGCGGTCGAGGCAGCGATCAAATTAGCCAAGCATTATCATCATTTTAAAGGGGACAAAAAGCGGTATAAGGTCATTTCCAGAAGAGGGGCCTACCATGGTGTCACCGGCGGGGCATTGAGCGTGCTGGGCACGGTGCTGCCCATGCGGCAGATAATGGACCCCGTTGTGCCGGGAACGGTATTTGTGGAATCCCCTTACTGTTTCCGTTGTCCACTTCATCTGACCTATCCCGACTGTGACATAGCCTGTGCCAAAGATATAGAGCGTATCATTGAGTTTGAAGACCCCGGGCAAATTTCGGCCTTTATTGGGGAACCCATTCAGCAAGCCTTCGGAGCATTGGCACCCCCACAGGAATATTGGGACATTGTCCGTAGCATGTGCGATACATACGGGATTCTGCTTATCATCGATGAGGTTATCTGTGGATTTGGGAGAACTGGCAAGTGGTTCGGAGTTGAGCATTTCGATATTCAGCCTGATATCATCACCATGGCAAAGGGTATTTCAAGCGGTTATGTTCCCCTTGGAGGGGTCGGGTGTACCGATGAAGTGATAGAACCGGTAGAGATTTTTCTGCACATTCATACCTACGGAAATCATCCTGTTTCCTGTGCAGCGGCCCTGAAGAATATTGAAATCATAAAAAGGGAGAATTTAATTATAAACGCATACGAGATGGGGATCTATTTCTTGGAGGGTTTGAAAACCCTTGAATCTCATCCAACGGTGGGTGAAGCCAGAGGGAAGGGCCTATGGACGGCCCTTGATCTGACAACGGACAAGAAAAATAGGGCCCCTTTTCCCCTGGACCGGATAATGAGCATTATCAATCGGGCCAAAAAGAAGGGACTGATTATTAAAACGATGGGACATGCCCTTGAGTTTGCCCCCCCTCTCATTATCCAGAAGGGAGAGATTGACGAAGCCGTAAAGATCATAGATGAATGTATTACTGAAGAAGAGAGGGATATGGGTCTGTAATCAGGGGGGAGGGAAGAAATCGAGTTTCAGCCCCCATGGAAAAGGAAAAGCCTATACTGAGCGGGCAAAGGGGCCCAGGAAAGGGGAGATATTATGGCACGAATACAGTTGGATTTTGAGATTCCCACGCATCTCAGACGTGAATTCGTCTTCCAGAGTACTGGTATGCATCCGCCTAACGGCATTATCTTCGGCTTTAACACGGCTAAGAAAGTCGGGGAGCAGGCCAAGAAGCTCGGAGGAAGACAAGCCATCCTGGTCACAGATGAGGTTATGGCACAGTTGGGTATCGTTGAGCTAGTCAAGGGGGCGATGGAAAAGGAGGGGTTGAAGGTAGAGGTCTTCGCAAAGGTGGATCCTGAACCGCATATCGAGACTGCCGATGCGCTCTACGAAATGGTGTGCCAGAAAAAGTCTGACCTCGTTGTTGGCCTGGGCGGAGGCAGCTCAATGGACATGGCCAAACTGACCTCCATCGTGGCCACCAATGAACAGAAGCCCTTTGAAATAATGGAGAAGCAAGTGGTCAACAAACCAGCTTTGAAAAAAATCCTTATCCCCACCACAGCGGGGACGGGAAGTGAGGTCTCCAAATACCTTGTGGTTTCAAAGGGCAATGACAAATACTTCATCGGCACACCATACGCCTACGCCGAGATCGCTATCATCGACCCGGGACTCACGGTGTCCATGCCACCAAATGTAACTGCCTCCACAGGCATCGATGCCCTTTCCCATGCCATTGATAGCCTGATGAACAAGCTTGCTAACCCTTTCTATGATTCCTTGGCCTTTGCCGGCGTCGAACTCATCGCCAAGTACCTTCGCCGGGCTACGTTCGATGGGCAAGACATAGAGGCCCGCTACTACATGGCCATGGCCGCGACCATTTCGATGATGTCCATGAACGGCACCGGAGCGCTGTATTCCCACAGTATCTCTTACGTGCTGTCCATGTTCCAACCCTTGGCGCATGGGATCGGCTGCGGCGTGGGACTACCTTACACCATGGCGTTTAATCTTCCGATGGTCGAGGAAAAACAGGCGCTCATCGCTCGGGCCATGGGTGAACGAATAGAATCCCTATCCGCGCGGACGGCTGCGCAGCTAGCCGCGGAGCTGGTCTACGATCTCATGGCAGACGTTAAGATGCCACTGAGCCTGAAGGAGATGGGGTTCAAGCACGAAGATCTCCCCAAGATGGCGGAGGTTTGCATCACCCGCTACCCGCGGGGTAACAACCCTCGACCCATGTCCAAGGAACAATGTTTGGCCCTCTTCGAGTCCATGTGGGAAGGGATGATCGTCTCCATCTGAGAGTGTCTTTAGAATCACTGTGCATAGCCGGTTTTATTACGTATAGGAATGCAAGTAAAGAGATATCTAATGGAGTGATAGGTCATACATGTAGATGTCGGCATTTCCGTTGCGGTGATCTTCCCAGACGATCCTGTCCCCTGAGATCGCCGGATAACGTTGGCTGTTGAGGCCACTCGTTATCTGTGTTTCAGTGCCGGTGGATAGGTCATACACGTATATGTCCCAGTTCCCGTTGCGGACATCGGCCCAGACGATCCGGTTCCCCGATATTGCTGGATAACTTTGGCTGTTGAGGCCGGCAGGTATCTGGTTTTTTTTACCGGTGCTCAGGTCATACATGTACATGTCCCAGATCCCGTCGCGGACATCCATCCAGACAATCCTGTCTCCTGAAATGGCTGGATAATGTTGGCCGTTGAGGTCGGTACATATGGGTTTTTCGACCACAGCGTTTGTGGCCAGCCCTGCTACAATTGATAGGAGCGAATTATCTTATGATAAACGCAAAATAGCAACAAGTCTACACTATGTCAAGTTCACACGTACGATCAAAACGGCTCTTTGATTGTGAAGCAGAGGTTAACCGTTGACTAAAGGCTGACCAATACGATGCCAGTAG
>JAUWDQ010000203.1 GCA_030608745.1 Pseudomonadota bacterium
GGCTCAACATCAACCCGGCATTATGCATAGGGTCCGTAAAGCTCAAATAGAGGGGAAGATTATACGCCCCTGGATCGGTCTTGTCCGCCGCGAAAAAGAGGAAGGGTTCGTTGGGCCTCTCTTCAAATTCCATCTCGGCTACCGCAGGCCCCATCCCCCTCACATTGCCCGAAAAGGAATCCTTCAAGAGATCCTGCCCTGCTCCATAGAGGCCCTGTTTTTTCGCCACCTCGGTACCGACGAGGAAGGTATCCCAGGCCATTTTATGGATCTTCTCCGCCCCTACCCCTTCAGTGTGGGATAGAAGCAGTGCGACGTCGTCTCCGGTGTGGCCCACATAGGAGTCGTTCACGAGATTCTTTCCCTCAATGCGGATGAAGTTCTCCACAGCCTCTAACAGATTCTGGCTCGGCTTTATATGACCGCCAATACTTCCGATATCCGCCTTTATTATGCTTACCGTCGTCTTCATACTTCACCTCCAGAAAAATCATTTCATTCAATGACTAAAATTTCCATTTCCCCATTTCCTCGAAGGAGGAATAGTCAGTCAGATCCAAATGGAGAGGTGTGATTGAGACATGATGGTTCGAAATTGCCTCAAAATCCGTGCCTTCCATTGATTCAAAACTCCTATGGCCTCGGATCCAGTAATATTTTTGCCCAATCGGATCGACCTCCTCCACCACTGCATCTCCATAAATCCTTCGTCCCTGTTTGGTGATCCTATATGATTTCACCCCATCCTCATTTAGGTTGGGGACGTTGATATTGAGGAACGTGTCTTTGGGAAGGCCGTTCTTCAATATGAATCGGGCGACCCTCAGGGCAAAAGAAGCTGCTGGCTTAAACTTGAAATCATCTTTTGAGACCAATGAGATGGCAAAGGAGGGGATTCCATAAAATGCCCCTTCAAAGGCGGCGGAAACGGTACCCGAATAGGTAATGTCTTCCCCCAGATTTCCCCCCTTGTTGATGCCGGAGACAATCAGGTTCGGTCTTTTTGACAATAGGCTACAAACCGCCAAATTGACACAATCGGCGGGAGTCCCGTCCACGGCGAAATAATCCTGTCGAACCTCGTCTGCCTTCAGGGGACGACGGAGGGACAGGGAATGGGCCATGGCACTGCATTCTTTATCCGGTGCCACAACATATACCCGACCGAGGGCCTTCAGCGTCTCGGCTAAAATTTGAATCCCTTGAGAATCAATTCCGTCGTCGTTGGTCACTAAAATAGTCAACGGGACCCCTTCCTCCCTTATCGTAGACAATCAATATAGCGCAAATCGCCCCCTTATTCAAGTCTAATTCCCGCTTATGTTTCCCGAGTTTTCAAAGAATACCGTTGTCCATGAGCGTAATCTGAGGGACAAAGGTCATATAGGAGGATAAATCCAAAACACAGTTTTCCCTTACCTGCCTACCCCCTCCTCCTGCCTCTTACCTCTACCCTCGTCCCTACTTCCTTCCGACCGCAGCACAGCAGCACTGCAACACCACAGCACTTGTATTTCGCTGCAGCACCTTTCTTTATTGCAGCACCCAAACTCGGCTAAAAGGGGCAAGTATTCCCCTACCTGTCCCGCCAGCAACGGGAAAATAGTCACCTCACAAGGCATTGAAACGAAGGGAAAAGGGTGTTCGCTTATGAAAAAACGAATTTACCGTATAATCAAGAAAGTCCCTTTTCCTTTTCAATCCTCATCCAAGATTTTGGCCAATGCATCTCCCCCTGGTTCTGGGGCGTCTTGAGGGAGATAGAGCATAACCCCGCCTCTGACTGGCCGCACAACAATCTTTCCCTCTTTAGCCAGTCTCTGGGTCATCTCGACGGGGTTTGTGCCGAAATATTCCTTGAAGGCCTGGTTGAATCCGCTATACACGGTGTGAATACCCTTGTACGGTTGCTTTCGCAACTTCTCAATCGCCCGGACCACAAATTCCTCTTCCGACAATTTTGGTTTTCCTTCCTTAGCCATGTCAACTCCCTCCGAATAAGCTTCTGTTTTCTCCATTCCCCCCGCATCTGTCTTTCTCCAACCCGACTGCTTGCCGATCTTAAAAGGCATCTGCCTCTCGTCTTCCTTCTTGACTACCGTCAGAAGGGATGGATCGCCCCAATCTAAAACCTTCAGCACCCCTAAATCCGGGTGATATATCTCGTCACCGACTTTCATATACCAATCACCGTCCAATGAGAGCGAATGAGGAATTACCACTATACCCCTTTAATCGCTCTCCCTTAGCGTGGAAACGGTTATTCTCGATTCCTCGAAAGGTGTTGCGAAACGAAGAAGTTTTTCTTCGAGTTCGGCTTCCCACCGGTGATCCAGCAAAATGGAGTCGAGGGCTTTTGTATCTGTAGATGGCCATGAAACCCTCCTCAAGATCTGCTCCTGATCGAAAGCAATACCTTTAATTTTACCACATTTCCTCCCGCCCGCCCAGAACCTGTCCCGCATCTCCTTATCGGGGCCTGGTATATATGGAGCAAAAAGATCGATCCATTGCTGTCAGAATCTTTTATGAGCCGCTGCAGGAAAATCTGGGCCAAGACAAGGGGGACTAATCCTCCTCCAGCAACCTAGATAAAAATCAGACTAAGCGGAGGGTCATCTTCCTGAAGGCCTGTTTCGCCCCAAGCCACACTCCCGAGGGAAGTTTCCCATAAAATCTTCCCTCACCGAAAGAGCCCGAAAACGAAAGGCCCAAAAGGAACAGCGAAACCAACACGTAAGGTCGGTCGCTTCCCTTATGGGCCTTGTTAGGATGAGGATTAAATCTTAGCGGAGACGATAAAAACCTGGGAAAAAGGCGATAAGGATAGGAAACATTACCCATGCAAAGAATTCCATAGTTATTTTACTCGCCTGGGATGTCTCTGCGCCATTACAGTGCCTTCTTGCGGGCCTAAATGGGCTACCGGTTAGGCCTCCTTTTTCTTGGGGCGGCGCTTTCTGGGAGCCCTTGCAGCCCTTGGCTTTTTCGGCTTCTCCTCCTCAGGTGTGTCAGAAGGAACTTCCGACGTCTCGGCTGCAGTCTCCGCCGCTTTCGTATCAAAGGTGGGTTCAAACTTCTCGGGTTCGCCCGTCATCTTCTCCTTTATTTCATCGTAACCGCTGTAGGCCGCAAACCCTCCCCCGATCAAGAGAATGACGGGAACCAAACCCTTTAGCATCGTAATGAAATCCCACCACCAAAAGATTAAGAGGATGATCCCAACAACCAGTGCTGCAACACCACCGAGAAATATTTTCATATCTCCCACCTCCTTAAATTATTGTTCATCTTTGGACGATCATCATGTCATGAGTATATCTATATTATATATAATGGAAAAAATGATCATGTCAATGAGTAAGGGCGGAGAATTATTTCCACCCTGTAAAAAACCATCGTTTTGGATTCCAAAAATGGATCATCCGCTGGGTAAATTGAACCCTCCCAACATTGCCAGCAAGTTCTCGTAGCGCCTGCCTGTTCTTATCTATTGCCCTATCCTGAGCCCTCTCCAACCCACCATCGGCAATAAAGGTTCGAATTCGCTCTAATTCACCTCCATCAAGCCAAACCCCATGGGACTTACATACATCAATAATGACACCAGAAATTTTTGCGAAATTCTTTCGGTTCATTAAGGCCCCACATCGAACGCAGGGGATATATTGTGCCGAATCCCTTATCGGACCTCGAACATATCCCTTTGGTGCCGGTTGGCTTTGGTATACATCACCTTCCCGGGTTAAGTCTCTAAATTCACCCCGGTCCAGCCATACCCCCCCACACTGGGAACACATATCCAAATCGCGGTTTCGATATGCATAATGGATAAGCGAAACGCGGCAACGAGGGCACATAGGTTTCCGGTCCTTCTCTGCTGGAGATGGCCGTCCTCCCCCACAATGAGGGCATATAGCACTCTTGTAATTAACCGTACCCCCACAGTGGGAGCATTTAACGACCTTCGACTTCACAACACCCTCCATTGTGGTTTTCGAAACATCCGGCAAAGCAAAATACCTCAGCTCCTTTGAAGGAGAGCTAATATCGTGAATACCGCATAGGTTGGGGCTTTCCGTAATGCAATGCCGCGAAGAACAGAAAGGCCAATATGATGATGGACACTGTCCATCGGGTATCCCACGAAAAGTTCACGGATTCATCATTTCTGAAAAAAACAAAGGAGAATTTGTAATGCTCCAGCGCATCCCCCTTTTTGAATTCCTGATAAATCGAATAGGTCACCGGAATCCGATTATAGCGAGTCACATGCCTTCCCGGCTCCGTTTCAATCGGCTCCTTATATTTTATGAGCAGACGTCTACCCGTGGGCAAGCCCCATATGCGATAGGTCTTTCTCCCAACCACAACCCCTTCTGCATCGGCAAAAAAACCCGCCTCTCCAAAGGTAACGAGAAGGAAAAAGACCGCCACTACCCAATAGAGGACTCGAAACCTGATCTTCATTTTTAATCCCCCGCATTAGTTACCCAGTCTTCCCTTCTTTTGTTGAGAATATCTTCGTGTATCAAAGAATTTACTGTCAACCTAAGGTTTTAGGATTGAACCTCCTCATATCCCCTTTATCGTTTTTCCCGAATGACATTTTACCCCTTTTCCCCCAAAACCGCCACCCTTGTTTCTGCCTCAACGAACCTCATTTTCATGATTAATTTGTCAACTGGGGAAACTCCATGGAGTTATTCGGTAAATCTCCTCGGTAAAAATGGTCCGTAACCAGTGAGAGATTTTCCCGATACTCCCACAT
>JAUWDQ010000196.1 GCA_030608745.1 Pseudomonadota bacterium
GCGCCCACAGCAAGGACTACCATTCCAACCGGGAACCTGATCTCCTCATGGCCCCGCTGAATAACAGCGGTCTTCTCCTCAACCCGTTTGAGCTCCGCGTCTGTATGAACCACGACGCCATTTTTCTGAAATCTCAGGGTAAAATACGCCTTGGTATCGGCATCCCCGTCCGTGGCGATCCCCGGCAAGATTTCTACCAGGATCATCTCTTTCCCCTGTTCGCTAAGTTGATCCGCTGCCTCGCATCCGACCAACCCGGCTCCGAGGACAAGGATCGGTTCTTGAAGTTCGGTATCCCCACCGATCACATCCCAGGCTGGTACGGTTGGAGTTGTATCCAAACCGGGGATGTCCAGGGACTGGGGATGGGCACCCAGAGAACATATGAGGGCATCCGGGTTATATCTCTTAATGAGTGAGGGAGTGGCTTCTTGGCCGGTGATTACCTCGACATCCGTCCTTTTGAGCCGATTGAGGAGGAACTGTCTGAACCACTGAATCTCCTTTCTGCCTGGAGGGATGGATGCCAGGTTCAACTGGCCTCCCACGTCTTTACTCATCTCGATGAGAACGACCTTATGGCCTCTCTCCCAGGCCGCGTGAGCTGCTTCCAATCCCGCCGGGCCAGCCCCCACGACGACAACCCGCTTGGGGGTGGATGCCTTTGGGCAGGGGATTTCTTCCTCCCGCCCAAGGGTTGGATTTATGGAACATTGAATATCCAACTGCTCGAAGATGCGTTTATAGCAACCCTCATTGCACGCAATGCAGGTTCGAATCAGCTCTTCGTTGTCCCCAAGTGCTTTCTTCGGGAGATAGGGATCAGCGAGGAGCGCGCGTCCCATAGCCACCAGATCAGCCTTGTCCTGGGAAATGATTTCATCCGCGAAAGCTGGATTATTAATGCGCCCGACGGTGATCACCGAAATTTGAAGCTTTTTCTTCATTTCCGCTGCCAGGGGAACGAGACACCCCCGTTCGGTCATCATGGGCATGGTTCGTAAGATCTGGTGGGCCTGGTCGAGGTCACCAATTTTCCCCCCCCCTGGGGCGCCTGCGGAGACCATAATGGCATCGATTCCCGCTTCCTGGGCAAGAAGCGCAATTTCAGTCATCTCCCCCAGGCCCAAACCTCCTTCGGTAAACTCGTCCCCGCTGATTTTGATGGTCAAGGGGAAGTCTTTTCCCAACCGCCCCTTTATTCCCCGGGTGATCTCCAAGAGGAAGCGAGTTCGTCCATGCAGGTCTCCCCCATATTCATCGGTCCGTTGGTTGGATAAGGGAGAGAAGAAAGAGGGGACTATGTATCCGTGGGCGCAATGTATGTCAACGCCATCGAAGCAGGCGTCTTTTGCTCGTGCTGCCGCCTCGATATGAGCATGAACCAATCCTTTGACCTTCTCTTTGGAAAGGGCGCGAGGAATCTCTCCCCCATGCTCGACCGGCACTGCGGAAGGGGCCACGGGTTGATGGCCGCTCACTTCAGCGTGAGCTCGCCTTCCGGCATGGTGAATCTGAATAAAGATCTTTGTGTCATTGTTCAGCCCATGCACGGCTTTGGCCAATTCACGGAGCTTCTCGGCATGTTCCGAGGAAGAGAGCCCGAGCTGATTCATGTAGCCCTTACCTTCGGGTGTAAAGAACGTTCCTTCGACGATGATGAGGCCAACGCCACCCTTGGCTCGCTCAACATAGTAGCGAATCAGTTTCTCCGTGGCGAATCCCTCTTCGGTGGCGTAGTTCATGGTCATGGGGGACATGACAAGGCGATTCTTGAGCGTGATGCTTCCCATCTGAAGTGGCTGAAATAAGTTGGGATATTTCATACCTGATCTCCTTTCAACGGTACTTTTCTCTCTGCGTAGTGAAGAGTTCGCCATGGCGGTAGCCGAGGTTGGGCAGGACATTATCCTGAAGAGAAACACGGGAGTTCAAGAGATCGAGAGGATCATGAGATACCTCGGCTTTCCTTTTCATCAAACTCAACAGAAAACCAGCCCCGGAGATATCTCCGACGAAAATGAATCCCATCACCCGTCCCGCTCTGATCACGATCTTTCGATACGATTCTCCTCCTTCCTTCATGAAAACATCCACGTTCGATCCTTTTTCGTAATATGGGTGTCCAGCTGCCATAACCCGAAGGCCGAAAAGATTGAGGGCATTGAGGGGGAAGTTGTCAGTATAGGTTCGATTTCCCACCGCCATATTCCAACCGGCCACTGTTCCCTGCCGGGTGGCGGCAGGCCAGGTGGCGTTGTTCAGCCGTTCGGAAGTGATCGAATCAATGGTCATGGTTACGTCGCCCGCCGCGTAGACCCCGGGAACATTCGTTTCCATGCGCTCATTCACCAAAACGCCGCCCTGAAGATCAATCCCGGAGTCGGCAAGGAATTGGGTGCTGGGGCGTATGCCGACAGCCTGAATAACACGTTGACAGGAATACATCCCGCCGTCCTTCATCATTACTCCCGTTACCCATCCGTTCTCATCGAGGAATTCTGTAACCTCTACATCGGTTTCGACTCTAATTCCGTGTTTGCGGAGCTTATTCCCAATCAGGAGGGAAGCCGTATGGTCGAACATGCGAGGTGCTAGTTTTGGCTCTTTCTCAAGGACGGTTACTCCGACGCCCCGCTCCCGGAGGTGACAGGCCAGTTTCAGGCCGATGAATCCCCCCCCGATAATGACGGCTTCTCGTAGATCGGGTCCCCCGCCCAAAATCGTTTCTGCATCGTCTATGTTACGAAGGGAGATAACACCTTTTGCCTCAACACCGGGTATCGGTAGGGAGATGGGGGATGAGCCAGTAGCGATTAAAATTCGATCGTAGGATATCTCTTCGCCGTCCGACAATATGAGTTTTTTGGACCCAATATGTAGCCCAACCGCCTGGCAGCCAAGCCTGACGTCAACCCTGTTCTTTTCTGCCCATGAGGAATCTCGGAAGAAAAGCGTGTCTTGAGGATGCCCTCCTGCGATCCAATACGTCAACATTACAGGGGAGTGCGCAAGGGCGCTATCTTGGGAAACGAGCGTTATGGAGTGTACCGCGTCTCGCTTGCGAATCGTCTCTGCGGCAAAGATACCAGCTGGTCCACTCCCGACAATGAGGGATTTCATGCTTTCTCACCGAGAAATTCCAGGATTGCGGGAAGAACTTCTCCCGCCCGCGGGGGTACATATGCGCATCCGAGTTTCTCCTTGAGATCCTTACAGAAGAATCTCTCTACGACTTCGCTTCCGTGAATGGGCAATGCGGGAGAGGATACCACGCTAAACCCGCACACCAATGCTCCCAGCACCGAAGCCGGTGACTGAGAAAATACCGCTGCAACGGCGCTCATTCCATTTACCGGAAGGGACCATTTTCGAAAGAATCCCCGCCCGATACTGGGCAAACCCCTCATATTTTTCAAAGGGATAAGGCGTGCTATTCCTTTCAATCTTTGCCGAAGTTCTTTCGTCGCTCGGCTCATGAATTCCTCAGGGAGGTCGTCATCTCTTACGAGGAGGACAACTACTGGTAACGGTTCTGGGGGAAGGTCTTCCACGACATCAAGGACTTCCGTTCCCATCTCAGGCGATGGGTCTCCATCGGTCAAGTAGTCTATATCACGGCGGAGCTCTTCAGAGATGAGCTTGACCATGGATATTTTCAAGCACTGCCGAAGAATTACTTGGACCGCCGGTGACTCCTTTTCCCCTTGACTCAGCGCATCAAATATCAGATTAGTCAGAGAGTCGGGCAGAATAGTTTCTCGGTAGACATGGGGAAAAGCGCCTTCGGGATAAAGCGAGGAGAGCAACGGACTCGGGCTTTCTGGTCCGGAGAACGGAGAGAGAAGCTTCTGGGATTCCCTGAGGAGATAATGGGCAAATCGGTTCACGGATACCCGGGAAGTAAATCCGTATTTTTCGAGAATACCCTTAAGTACTTCCTTGCCTGGGCGCTTCCTCGCCCCTTGTTTTACGGCCAATGCACCGAGGTTCTGCACAGCTTCACTGAGGTTTTTTAATCCTCCAGCGGCCTCTCCGGCAACGAGGTGGAGGAGGTTTTTGGCGACCATCAGGTCCACATTGTCCCCGCACAGCCCTTTCGCTGATTCTCCTTCGAAGGGACTGATGCGGCAGGGACCGAGCAGGCAGGAAAAACAGCAGAGCCCCATAAGGCCATACCCGCAGGCCGGAGATTTTCTACCTTCTTCTTCAGTCTGTTTCACGGTGCACCTTTTGGTCCCACAGAAACTTTTTCCTTTTATCCTGGGCAAAAAGCCTCGGGTCCTGGTAGACGAGAGCCCCACTCTGACAGGCCTTGACGCAAGGGGGGATCTCCTCCTCTGGGCAGAGGTTGCACTTGGTCACTCGATCATCGTTCTCATCGGGTGTGAGGGCGTCGAAGGGACAGGCCAACACACAAGATCCACATCCCACACAGGTTTCCCGATCATGAACAACCCCGTTTCCCTCTTCTCCATGCCGGAGGCTACCGGTGACGCAAGCTTCGACGCAAGGAGCTGAAAGGCACTGTTGGCATCTCCACACCCATGGGGTCCCATGGGAAAAAATAAAGGCCATCCTCTGAAGGGGCTTTTCTTCTCGGGGAATTTCCATGACCTCCGAGACCCCAATGGAGTTCATCTGGCATGCCAGAACACACGACTGGCACAACATGCAGCGTTCTGCATGAAAGAATATCCGCATATACATGCCTTTATTCAAGCCCGAGCGAACGCAGCTTTTCTGGGGTCGGTTCTCCTGTTTTTTTATCCCACCCCCGGGCCTCGTAGTAGTCATCCAACAGCCGATCGTATTCTTCGCGATCCAGCTTGCAACCCTTTGCCGGACCGTCTGTCAATTCCTCTTCGAAGAATC
>JAUWDQ010000282.1 GCA_030608745.1 Pseudomonadota bacterium
GTGTGGCCGGCCCATAAGGCCGAGGCGAGGTTTCTTCCGATGCCGAGGTGGGAGGACAGGGTAAAAAAGTAGCTGGTTGCCAGTAGAGATTGTCGTGGGCAGACACTCTGCTGTTGCGTAGGGGTGAATGGCTCATCTAACTGGCAGTTCTCCTACGAGGACCAGGTATTATTGAACGGGCGCTCACACCGGCTCGAATGGGAGTGATGCAAACCCGGCAGGAGGAACGAATTCTAACTGTATCCTTGAATTTCCGCAGCCCCCCATAAGTTCAACATTTCTTTCGCATATCGATAATTTTGGCTCGCCCCCCTATGATCGATAAAATATTGAAAAAGGAAGGCGCATTTCTGAAGGATCCAAGGTCGACCCGGTACTGATCGAGGTGACCTGTATCGGGTGTAAGAGAGGGGTAAATTTCGCTGTTTATCGGGGCAATTTAAAGCGTATGATCAATGTTGCCCCTTCCCCACTTGGTGGTTGTCGCAATATCTGGTCTTCAGGCTTCATATTCCTTTTCATCACCCCGCAGCACAGAGGTATCCTATGGTTACGTCCAGGATACCCCCCCACTGATCGGTGTAAATCTCCCGATTTTATCTCAATAAAGGATTTACCCTCCTGTTGAGCCGATGCAAAAACATTGTCCAACTCACTCTGAAAATCTTTTGCAGTTGGTGGCAATCTTTTTTTCAGCTCCTCTGGTCTTTTCGGTGGTCTCCCCTCTGGAGGCTTTTTTTCTCCCTTTCCCCACCTAACGGTAGCTTCCAGTTTCCCAATGGCCTTGGCTGTCTTATCCCTGATGGATTCCGTGACGGAGGTCAGATGTTCAATTTGTTCCTTCAAGGTTCCCGCCGTGCGCTCCTTAAAGGATTCCATGGTTGATGAGAGGGAATCCACCGTCCTCCTCAGTTCCTTTGTCCCACCGGCCCTTTGGTAAGCCACGATGGAGATGATCAATGCGATAATGGCGATAATGAAGGTTACGACCAACATTTCTTACACCCCCTCACAATAATGCTTTCCGCAGTAATTTACATCACAGGTTTCCCTGCCTTTCTTGAGTTTGGTATTCAACGGGCAAGATTCAAAGGCCATAGCTTTCTGCCCCATCCTCGCGGATGGTTTAGCCTTTCGGTTTACCTCCAAAGTACTGAAGTTGCGGGAGCCGTCGCCCGCATTGCGCAGGATACCTGGCCGGACGGGACATATTTTTAGAGAGGGAAACGTCCCCACTAGTCAACGGCCCTTTTTTTGACGGCTCCCGCTTCTCTTAAATCCCTTGTTACCATATATGGACAAAAAATGAAAACCTTGTTTTAAACGATTCTCGGATATTATGGTTATGCCCAACATTCCCTTTTTTCTCTCAATATGTTCAAATATTTACAATTCCATGCTTCTCCTATAAATTCCCAAGTTCCAGAATCTCATCAAATCGTAGTTTTCCTTGGAATCCCTCTCATTTTCTCGCCTTTTCAACGAATGTTTGGATTTGAAGGTGGGATTATTTGGACCGGGAAGGAGGCCAGCATAACCCTATGCTCTCATGATCATAAGCAGCGAAGCCTCCCCCTATCGATATCTAACTGAAACCAACGGATTTTCCACCATTCTCGTCTGTCGATTAACGATTGAAATCTGCTATCTGACTGCCGAGACGGACTTATCCAATGTTCGTTTATAGCCGATTCATTGCAAATTGTAAATCCTTTTGTGAAGGAGGTCGGCTATGAAGGTTTCATTGGCTCTAAAGATTTTCAAGGATTATCAGAAGGCTAACCTAAGGCCAAGCACGATCGCGGGCTACCGGTACCTGATGAACCTTTTCGAAGAATTCTTCGGAGGAAAGGACTTCAGTTCTCTCGGCAGCGAAGATGTCTATCACTTTTTGGAAATGATCACCGAGAGCAATTCCAAGTCCACCAAGGGGCACCGATACGCTCAGCTCAAAGCCTTCCTGAATTTCATTATCATGAACTATGAATTGGATGTTTCGAATCCCCTGGATACACCCCTGATGCGCAAGACCTTTCGCAAACCCAAGACCGAGCCAAGGAAAACCATCCCTAGAGAAATCATCGATGAGTTAGTATTCAAATGCAAGGACTTGAGGGATAGACTTATTTTGGAACTGCAGGCTAAGTGCGGGGCACGAATTGGCGAGGTACTCAAGATTCGTGTGGAAGATATCGATGGTAGACGGATAATCATTCGCGATCCCAAGAGCGGAAAACACAACGAGGTCATTTTCATGCCCGAACAAATAGCCAACAGACTCAAGACCTATATCCAACAAAAAGGACTAACAGACGATGATCGAGCTTTCAATCTCTGCTATACCGCGGCCCGAAGTCTGATCAAGGGAATAGGTAAAAAGGTGGGCGTTAAACTCAACCCCCACGACCTGAGGAGGCACTCGGCGACATTCGCCAGCAGAAACGGAGTCCCCATTGAGATCATATCCAAGGTTTTGCTTCGCCATCAGAATTTGAAGACAACCCAACTCTATTTGGGCAAGGTGACTGATGCAGAAGCCATCCGCTGGATGGATATCCTACATGGTGAGTAATTCAATCGGAAATCGACACTTTTGGGGTCCCTTCCGGCGCACGATTGCATCTTGAAATCTTGATCGAGAAGAATAACAGGTGTTCCTCCCACGAAACCATCTTGATCGGGATTCATGTGAGCTCCTCCAAAAACACCTTAGCCTCCTTCAAGTCAGCCGTATCGAACCCTTCTGTAAACCAGCCGTAGATCGGTGCCAGTAATTGCCGGGCTTCTTGTTTCTTGCCCTGGCCTTGCCACAGGCGACTCAGACTGATTGCCGCTCGCAACTCCAACGACTTCGCTTGCTGGCGGCGGGCGATGGCAAGGGCTTGGTGAAAACAGGTTTCTGCCTCAGCGCGATCCTCTGACGCAGACGTCAGCAGCAACCCGCCTTTGCGCCGATGGAGCTCGGCTTCCCACCAGGGTTCCTCCGTGCCCTTGACTTCCTGCTGTTCCTCAGCAAGCACC
>JAUWDQ010000038.1 GCA_030608745.1 Pseudomonadota bacterium
CTGAATTATGGCTTTTTACGAGGCCATCAAATTTGAATCAGTAAATAATAATTTAGAATAGAAAGACATGATTGTCAACCGCATTGGGGCCCTCCCCCTAAGATAGAACCGCTAGGGTTCGGATTCGTTCCATCGAGGTATGCTACTGCTTGACCCGGGAAGGGGAAAAATCGAGGGTTTGCCCTCAAAAGTAACTTTGCCTGACTCGATAAGGGTTAACCTGTGGATATCAAGGAGCTTAAGTACTCTTGAATAGCCAAAGCCGCGAGCATACCAATTTCTGTGTCCAATTTTGGGGGAGACCAATGGTATTGACAAAAAGTGAAAATTGTGTTTATTTAGGAGATTTAAGCACCTTTGTGGTGGTGACCTTGAGCCTTTGGGAGCGGGCATGAAGAGGACATACCAGCCGAGCAATAAGAAAAGGAAAAGGAGGCTTGGATTTAGGGCTCGAATGCGCAGCAAGAATGGAAGGGAAATTCTAAGAAGGAGACGCAATAAGGGGAGGAAACGGTTAGCCGTTTGATGGATATAGGGACAACACTAAAATGGGTCTCGTTCGGCGATGAGGAGGTCATACGGAAGGGAAAATAGAATCGCGGGAAAGGTCGAGTTTTGGAAAGATCCTAGGAGAAGAAAGAAGTTTAAAACCGAGCATTTTACCCTCGTCTTGAGGAAAAACGATAAGGATGCTAAGAGGTTGGGGCTTGTCGTGGGAAGGAAGGTGGGGGGGGCGGTTTCGAGAAACCGGATCAAACGATTGGTCAGGGAATTCTTTAGATTAAACAAGGAGAAGATGCCCGAATCATCAGATTTCATTGTTTTGGCGAAGGAGAATATTTCAATCAAGGGTTATCGAGAGGTATTTGAGGAATTGAAAGTCATATTCAATTAGCCGGGGATTACGCAAGGAGCTACGGAATTGAGGATGAGGAGGGCAGTATTTCTTTCAATTCGGCTTTATCAATACATATTATCACCTCTTTTTGGGCCTACCTGCCGCTTTATGCCGAGTTGCTCTCAATATACCATTGATGCCATTGAGGAATGTGGGCTTCTAAAGGGCGTTTGGCTTGGGTTGCTGAGAATTCTAAGGTGCCACCCATTTCATCCTGGCGGTTATGATCCGGTTCGGGGTGGCAGGCAAAAAACCTAGAGGAATCATTAATAGCATGGAAAAAAGGGCGATTATAGCCATAGTTTTATCAATGCTCGTTCTCATTTTTTATCAAAAATGGTTTCTAAGAAAACAGCCCAAGAAGCGAGTGGAGCCAACGGAGATAGAGAGAGTTGAACCTTTGGCGCGCGGTCCAGAAGTGACCGAAAGGGGAGGCAAAGGGCAATTACACCCGAGGCCGGGAGGAAGAGAAGGAGAAAGGTTTGTATCGAAGAGGGCAGAGGAAGAGGAAAGGAAAAGCGACAGGGATGTGACCGTCGAAACGAGATTATATTCGGCTACCTTCTCGAGTTACGGCGGACGGTTAAAGAGTTGGAGGTTAAATCACTATATGAACGTAATTGAATACGGGCGGTTCGTCCGTTGGTTTCAGGAGACGGAAAGAAAGGTCAAGGGACTCTTTGGATTTGGAGGAAAAACGTTTGCCGAGGGGAAGCCCGAACCGGTTGAGCTGGTAACAACAGAGGCGGTAAAGAACCTTCCTTTAACAATCGAGATCGCGGATGAGGGCGGGAATGTCCACTTTGCCCCTATGGATGTTGACACTGATTCGATCTTTTTGGGGGGTAATGTGAGGGAGGGGACGCTTTTGTTCAGGGGAAGTTCTCCCGGGGGTCTCGACGTATCCAGGGAATATAGGTTTTTCGATGATGAGTATCGGGTCGACATGGAAGTTCGAATCGAAAACCGACGGGCAGAGTCCAGGAAAGTGAAGGTAGCACTGGTGTGGTTTGAGAGGATGATGGAGTCCCGGTCTCGGGCTTTTGCCGGTCCCGTGGCGATGGTAAATGGAAAGGTGGAGGAAATAAAGAAGAAGGAAATAAAGAAGAAGTACGAGAAAGGCGAAGAGGTGTTGGTATCAGGTGATATTCGGTGGTTTGGGAGTTCCATGGCTGAAGGGAACGTGGAAGACGAGAAAATGAGAAAACCTTTTTTCCTCTCCCTCATCGTGCCAAAGGAGAACGAGGGGTTAAACCTGAAAATAGGGATGAAAGATGAGAAGGTCATGTATAGCCGGGCCGTCTCTCCTGCCCGCAGTATTCCCGGCGGAGGAGAGGCGGTATATTCCTACGAGCTTTATCTCGGCCCAAAGGTTATTGCCCTTCTCAAGGAATTGAACGTTGGGGCGGATGAGGTTGTCCGGTATGGATGGTTTACGCCCGTTGCCAAGATATTGCTTTACTTTGTGAATCTTACCCACAAGGTTACCAACAACTATGGAGTTGATATTATCATTATCTCCATCTTATTGAAGATCTTATTTTGGCCCTTGACGAAAAAGAGCTATGTGTCGATGAAGGCGATGCAGAAGGTACAGCCGGAAATGGCAATGCTACGGGAAAGGTACAAGGACGATAAGGCCCGCCTCAATAGGGAGATGATGGATCTCTATAAAAGAAGGAAGGTTAACCCATTGGGCGGATGCCTTCCAATGGTGGTTCAGATACCGATTTTCATCGCCCTCTATTGGGGCCTGATGGGTTCTATTGAATTGAGACACGCCCCTTTTATCTTTTGGATCAAGGATTTATCTTACCGGGATCCCATTTACGTTTCACCCATTTTGATGGGTGCATCAATGTTATGGCAGCAGAAGATGACCCCGACAATGGGAGATCCGAGACAGGCGAAGATGATGATGCTCATGCCCATCATCTTTACATTTCTCTTTTTGAGTTTCGCTTCGGGGCTGGTTGTCTACTGGCTGGTTAGCAATGTTTTAGCGATAGGTCAACAGTATCTCACCAACAAGATGTTGAAATGAGAGAGCAAAGAAGATGGAGTGGAAAGATAAGGATTTGGAAGAGGAAGAAGGTAGGGAAGACGAGGTTCATAGAGAGGGGGAAGGGGAGGGATCTTTGAATAGCCTTGAAAAGGCCTTTCGGTTTGAGGAAAAAGGGTATTGGGAGAAGTCCATCCCCGGGAAGGAAGAGGACGAAAGGGAGAAGAGGGTGACGTGGCTGAGAACGACCCTAACTGAGATCATAGAATTGATAGGGATCAATGCTCATGTAGAGGTACAAAGAAGGGAGGGGAAGATTTTTTTCGAAATCAAAGGCGACGGAAGTGGCCTCATCATTGGGAAGCATGGTCAGACCCTTGATGCCCTGCAATATATCATGAATAAAATTGCCGCAAATAGGTACAAGGAGTTGAAGGAGAAGGTTATTCTGGATACGGAGAATTATCGTGGTAGAAGGATTGAGGCTCTTAAGAACATGGCGCTTCGCATGGGAGAAAAGGTCAAGAAATTGAAGAAGGCCGTAACCATTGAACCCCTGAATCCGCAGGATCGGAGGATTATTCATATCACCTTGAGCGGAGATGAAAATGTTCGAACGGAAAGCGAGGGGGAGGGGTATTACAAGAAACTCGTAATTGCGCCCAAATCGAAGGGACGCAAGGACTCAAAGAATTCCCCGGGCTGTTCCCATCTCACATAATGCTCCTTAATGGCGAAAGGGATACCATTGCGGCTATCGGAACACCACTCGGTGAATCCGGAATAGGTATCGTACGAATCAGTGGTCCCTTGGCAGAGAAGGTGGCCGCGAGATTATTTCGCCCCAAGAAGAGAACTGCTCGCTTAAGATCCCACCAACTCTATTACGGAGAAATCGTCGATCCGGAGAATGGAAAGGCGCTGGATGAGGTGTTCCTTACCCTGATGCGGAAACCGAAGACCTATACCAGGGAGGATGTCTTAGAGATTAACTGCCACGGTGGATATTTGGTGTTAAGGAGGGTTTTGGAGGGAGTTCTGGGGCAAGGGGTCCGGCTAGCCCAGCCTGGGGAGTTTACCAAGCGTGCTTTTTTGAATGGGAGAATCGATCTCTCCCAAGCCGAGGCCGTGATCGACGTGATAAGGGCAAAGACGGCAAAAAGCCTTAAGATGGCCCATGAACAGCTGAGGGGAAATCTTTCCCATGAGATTGAGGAGTTGAGGGCGAAGGTGGTCAGAAGCTTGGCCCACGTTGAGGCTTTAATCGATTTTCCGGATGAAGATATCGAAGTGGACGAGGATATGATAGGGATGAATCTGGTGGAATGCGAGAGGAGAGTGAAGGGACTAATCGACTCCTATGAGGAGGGGAGAATCTACAGGGATGGTGTATCAGTTAGCATCGTTGGAAAGACCAATGTGGGGAAATCCAGCCTCTTGAACGTCCTCCTGCAAGAGAATAGAGCTATTGTTACACCCATACCGGGAACTACGCGAGATGTAATTGAGGAGATCGTTAACATACATGACATTCCCATTCGGCTGGTGGATACGGCTGGGATGAGGCGGGCATCCAATCCCATTGAGAGGGAAGGGGTAAGACTGGCCAAGGGCAAGGTGGCCGAGGCAGATATGGTGATGTTGGTGATTGATGGTAGCAGAAGGTTAGATAGGTACGATTGGGAGATCATCGATGAAGTTAGGGAGAAGAAGAAGGTTGTGGTCCTCAACAAAAGGGATCTCCCCATCAAGGTCTCCGGGGAACAGATTCAAGGGGCCCTTCCGAATACAAGGGCAGTGGAAATCTCCGCCCTCAAGAGCGAGGGAATCGGAAAATTGAAGGAATGCCTTTACTCTATGCTAACAAGAGATGGTATTGGACCCGACACGGGAGAAGTGGTGGTCGTAAATGCCCGACACAAGAAGGCGCTTGAAGGATCACTGCAATGCCTTCGAAGGGCACAGGAAGGGGTGGAGGGAAGGGTTCCCTTTGAGCTTGTGGCCTTGGAATTAAGGTCGTGTCTCGACGATCTAGGTGAGGTAGGGGGGGAGACAACGGCGGAAGAGGTTTTGGAGTGTATTTTCAACGAGTTTTGTATCGGGAAATGAGATGTTTCACGTGAAACAAAATGGATCGATACTGCTCATTAACCCCTGGATTTACGATTTTGCCGCCTTTGACCTTTGGGCGAAACCCTTGGGAATTCTCTATATCGTGGCATTGCTGAGGCATAGGGGGCATGAGGTCGAATATATCGACTGTCTGGATATCCACCACCCCACGATGGTTCGGGAAAAAGGGCTTCCGAAACGGAGACGATACCACCAAGGCCATTTCCTCAAGGAGAATGTCGATAAACCCCCAACACTTGAAAATATACCCAGGAAATATAGTCGGTACGGCATCTCCGAGAAGACATTTAGAGGGCAATTAGAGGCCCTAAACGAGCCCAAGGTTGTCTTGGTCACATCCATAATGACGTATTGGTATCCGGGGCCGTTCCATGTGATTCGCCTAGTCAAAGAGCGATTCCCAAAATCCTTCGTGGTAATCGGGGGTATCTATACGACCCTGTGTTCGGATCATGCCCGCAGATACTCAAAGGCGGATTATGTTTTGCCGGGAGAGGGATTCGCAAAGATATTGACCATTGTAGACGAACTCTTGGGGGTTCCATCACACCGGATTCCCCAGGGCTGCGATATAGATAACCTGCCCTATCCAGCCTTCGATCTCTACTCAATTCTCGATTACTGCTGCATATTAACCTCCATCGGATGCCCGTACAGATGCGACTATTGTGCGGCATGGAAGTTTCCCGGTAGGTTCAGTCACCGCGATCCCAAAAGGGTAGTGGATGAAATTGAACACTGGACGAGCACCTTCGAGATCCATGATATCGCTTTTTACGACGATGCGTTGTTGGTTGATTCGGAAAAGCATTTCATGCCCATGGCGAGGGAGCTTTTACGAAGGGGCATACGATGCCGCTTCCATACCCCCAATGGTATCCATGGTAGGGAGGTGTCCGATGCAATCGCGAGTTTGATGTACGAGGTGGGATTCAAAACAGTTCGCCTTGGTTTAGAGACAAGCGATCCGATCAGGCAAAATCGAATTGGGAATAAAATTACGAACAGGGAGATGGAGAGGGCTATTACATGTTTGAGGGAAGCCGGATTTTCAGGAGGGGACATAGGGGTTTATGTTCTGGCAGGCCTGCCCGGCCAACGGGTATCAGAGGTCGAGGAGAGCATACGATTTGTCCGGGCATGTGGGGCGACTCCCAAATTGGCCGAATATTCCCCCATTCCCCAAACCCCGCTATGGGGAGTCGCCTCGAGGGTTTCAGAATTCGATCTGAGGGGTGAACCCCTTTTTCACAACAATTCGATACTCCCCTGTCGTTGGGAGGGGTTTACGTGGGAAGATCTACAAGAGTTAAAGTTGCGCGTGAGGAATTCCGAGAGGGGGTTGAGGCTCAACAATTCCCCTTTGGATAACGTTTCGTATTCTACACCTCCGGGGAACAGGTGATCAATCGGTTCTCGTCCACCGCTTTAACTGCTGGGAGGCTAAGGCGAACACAGAGATTCCATGATCCCTCAGTCCTTCAAGTATTTGCCATAAAATGATCCTTGGATTCTCCTTATGTCCCTTCGAGTTATTCTCAGGGAGAGAAAGAGCAGGGCCCTCAACCCTGGGACATTTGGCTGTCTCCAAGGGGCTTTTACCATAAACGTCACCCAGGGGTGTGGACTCTCATGTACTTATTGTTATGCACGGGGGTATGCCACTGCACCCCCGAGGGGGGATGTTTACCTTTTCATCAATCTCCCCGAGTTGCTTCGCAAGGAACTGGATAGTAATAGACGTAGATGGCTTCCGGGCATGGTTATTTTCAACACTGCCACCGACTGTTTCCAACCGCACCCTGATATCCTTGAGGTCACGTACCAGACCATGACCATCCTTTTGGAGAGGGGAATCGGCATCTCTTTTCTCACCAAGGGATTCATACCTCAGCGGTTTATCGAGCTCTTCAAGGGATATCGGGAGAGTGTCCACGCTCAAATCGGATTAGTCTCGCTTTCGGAGGGGTATTGGAGGACCTATGAACCCGGTGCTGTATCGCCCCGGGAAAAACTGGAAAATATCGAAAGGCTCCTTGTAGGAGGAATAGACACACAGGTTCGAATTGATCCCATCATACCCTTTGTGAGCGATACCCGAGAGGAGGTTGAGGCCCTGTTCAAGGCCCTCGGTCAAAGGGGAATTCGAAATGCTTCAGTCAGCTACCTCCACCTCCGTCCGGCCATCCAAAGGCAACTCAGGGCGGAACTCCCGTCCCTCCACTGGAAAGTCCTGGAAAGCTGCTTCGAAAATCAAAGTTGGGTTGAGGTGGGGTTGTCCACAAAGACAAAGCTCCTCCCAAAAAGGGTGAGGGAGAACGGATATGGAAGGATGAAGACAAGCGCCCAGGCGCACGGCATTTCAGCGGTTATTTGTAGGTGTAAGAACCCGGATCTAAACGGGGAGATCTGCGTGCCCGCAAGGGTAAGAAAAGCCATCCCGGGCCGGTTTCAAGGGAAACAACAGCTCATCCTCTTTCCGTGTTGATGATCAGCCCACCTCCTGTTACGTCGACCCTGAGGACCACGTAAATTCCCACCACAACACGTATCGAATTTCCATTTTGGGAAATGGGTTACTCCCAATGGTGATCTGGGAGGTCAATCCTCCCATGGGCCATGGTTAAGGTATTATAAACCGATTTGGACTTCAAGAGGAAAAGGGACCAAGGGCTTTTTCATGGTATAATTATTGATATCCGCCAAGAACGCTATACTGAAGCTCGGTGAGAGATTCAGTGGTATGGAAGGCCGTTATGGAGAAATCTATCCGGGTCATTGGGGCCCGTTCCCACAATTTAAAGAACATTCACTGTGAGATCCCTCGGGGGAAAATCACGGTAGTAACGGGGGTTTCGGGGTCGGGAAAGTCCACCCTGGCCTTTGATACCCTCTTCGCCGAGGGACAGAGGAGATATATCGAATCCCTCTCCACCTACGCCAGGCAATTTCTGGAGAAGATGGATCGTCCCGATGTGGACGCCATTGAGGGTGTTCCACCAGCAATTGCAATCGAGCAGCGGAATACGGTAAAGAACGCCCGATCTACGGTAGGGACGGCCTCGGAGCTGTACGACTATCTTCGGCTCCTTTTTGCCAAAATAGGCGACACCACCTGTCCCCATTGTCGAGAAACGATCTCTTCCGACACTATCCCCACATCGGTTCAGCGGATTATCGACCGATTCGAGAATCAGCGGATCCACATCATCTCCCCTCGGGAGATCAATAAAGGGTGTGACCCTGCTGTTGAGGTAAGGCAACTGGCCAAGGGCGGCTTTTTTAGGATCTTCGAGGAAAACGGGGTGAGGGATATTACCTCATTATCCCTCGATGAATTGAAGGCCGAGGGATCTATTCGTCTTCTGATTGATCGTGTTGCGGTCAAAAAGGGAGATGAAGGACGGTTGGCCGAGGCGTTGCAAAACGCCTTTGTCCAGGGAAATGGAGTGGCTGAGGTGGTTGGGGAACAGGGGTTAGTAGTCAGATTCAACCAGGCATTCGTTTGCAACCGGTGCAATAGGAAATTTCCCAAGCCGGAGCCACTGCTCTTTTCCTTCAATAATCCATTGGGGGCATGCCCTGCCTGTCAGGGGTTCGGCAGGGTCATCGGTGTTGATTTGGAAAAGGTTATCCCCGATAAGGGTAAGTCCCTCAAGGAGAGACCCATTGCCCCGTGGAACTCACCAGCCTATTGTGAAGGCTACGATTATCTTTGGGAAAGGTGTCGGAAAAACCGCGTACCGATGGGAAAGCCTTTCAGCCAGTTGTCCCGAAAGCAACAGGATATGGTTATATCTGTAATCGATGATTTCTTTCAGTGGATGGAGACCAAACGGTACAAGGTCCATGTGAGAGTTTTTCTCAGCAAATACCGGGCCTACACGACGTGTGAGCAATGCCACGGCACCCGCTTGAGGGAGGAAGCCCTGAATGTCCGTATTTCCGATAAGAACATTGCAGAACTCTGCAACATGAGCATTGAAGATCTTCACGACTTCTTCACGATGCTGAAGCTGGATCCGTTGAAGGAGGAGGTCGCGGGGAGAATCCTCAAGGAGATTCGGAATCGGGTCCGATACCTCTACCATGTAGGATTGGGTTACATCACCCTTCACCGGCAGACCCGGACCTTAAGCAGCGGGGAGTTCCAAAGGATTAGCCTCGCCAGGGCCCTCGGGAGCGCCCTTACGGATACACTCTATGTACTGGACGAACCGAGCATAGGGCTTCATGCCCGGGACAACTGGAGGCTCTTGGAGGTCCTCAAGAGCCTGCGGGATGGGGGCAATACCATCGTCGTCGTGGAACACGACTCGGATATCATCCGGGAATCCGATGAGATCCTCGACTTGGGCCCTGGAGCCGGGAGAAATGGCGGAGCCCTGATGTTTCAGGGAAATTACCGGAAACTCTTAAGGCAGGAGAAGTCGAAAACCGCCCAGTATTTGAGGCGGAGGGAAAGCCTCTCAAATAAACCGCCCGTACGGAAGCCCACGGAATTTATCCGTATCCGCAACGCCAGGGAGAATAATTTGAAAAATATGGATGTTACGATTCCTCTAAGGGTAATGGTCTGTATAACGGGGGTCTCGGGTGCGGGGAAGACAACCCTGGTCAATAACATCCTTTACGCGGGAGTCAAAGGCCTCAATGACGGCAGGTACGAAAAGGGTGCCTTCGACGCCATTGAAGGGCTCAACCAGGTTAAGGATATCATCATGGTCGACCAATCGCCGATTGGCAAGAGCCTCAGATCCAACTCCGCAACCTACATCGGAGCCTTTGGGGAGATCCGAAACCTCTTTGCCAATACCAGGGCGGCCAGAAGGGCAGGCTTAAGAGCGGGGCATTTTTCCTTCAACGTTCCGGGGGGGAGGTGTGAAAGCTGTAAAGGGGCGGGAATGGTCATCCTGGACATGCAATTCTTGGAGGACGTCGCGGTAACATGTGAGCAGTGCCAAGGGAAACGTTTCCACCCAGACATCCTCAAAATCCACTATCGGGATAAAACCATTCATGACGTCCTTAATATGACCGTCGATGAGGCCCTTGAATCCTTCCGCGATAATGAGAAGATTGCCTCGAAGCTCCGGGTCTTTGCGGACGTGGGACTAGGGTACCTGACCCTTGGGCAACCTACCAGCACCCTCAGCGGGGGCGAGGCACAGAGGCTGAAGTTGGCCCATTATATCGCCAAGGCCGAGAAATCCCAGAACCTGTTTATCTTCGACGAACCCACAACCGGGCTCCATCTCGCGGATATCGACTCGTTGCTCAAAACCTTCAACAGGCTGTTGGACCAGGGTCACTCCCTGGTCATAATCGAACACAACTTAGATTTGATCTTCCATGCGGACTATATTATTGACCTTGGCCCGGAAGGGGGAGACAACGGAGGAAGGGTTGTGGCCTCTGGAGGGATAGACGAGGTGATGGCCTGCGAGCAGTCACATACGGGTCAATTCCTCCGGCGGAAATTTTTGTCCTCATGAAGTGAGCTTTTTGTCCTCAGTAGTCGTACCACCCACCCCTCGTTTTCCTTCCCAAGCGGCCGGCCCTGATGAGGGTCTTGAGCAAACTAGGTGAGGACCATTTCAATTCCTTGGTGAGCTCCCTGTGGAGATACTCCATTACATGGTAACCGATATCGTTGCCGGTTAAGTCCATCAGTTCAAAGGGGCCCATGGGGTAGTTTAATCCCAACTTGACCGCTTTATCGACATCTTCGACCGTGGCAATGCCCTCCTCCACGATTTTAATGGCCTCGATGAAGTGGGGAATCATAATACGATTAACCACAAAACCCGGGGAATCCTTTTTGACCTCAATAGGCTCTTTTCCCATCTTCTTCGCCAAATCGATAACGGTCTTAATGGTCTCATCGGAGCTATAGTGGCCTCGAATAACCTCCACGAGCCTCATGAGCTGGGCGGGATTGAAGAAATGCATTCCGGCAACCTTGTCCGGGCGTTTGGTAGCCGAGGCTATTTCGGTGATGGAGATGGAAGAGGTATTGGTACAGATGATGACCTCAGGGGCAACGAGGGCGTCAAGTTTCTCAAAGACGTCTTGTTTAATCTTTAAATCCTCGAGGACAGCCTCGATAATGAAGTCGGCATCCTTCAATTCCTCGATCTGAGTCGTCCCCTTGATCCTGCCCAACACCTCCCTCTTCTGCCCCTCGGTAACCTTCCCTCTCTCGATGCCTTTGGTGAGAAACTTGTCAATGGAGTCCAGCCCTTTTTGCACGAACTCATCCGCGACATCCTGCATAAGCACATTACATCCAATTTGAGCCGCCACCTGGACAATCCCGCTGCCCATAGTCCCCGCACCTACTACGCCGATTTTCCGAATAGTCATGGGAAATCCTCCGTTAAGTGTATCCGTTTCTTACAATCCCCCCTATCATAACGAACCTGGCATGTCAACAGTATCGGTACTGGAATTTCTGATGTTCTGGGGAATCCCGTTGTCCCTGAGCGTAAGCTTTTGGGGAATTAGAATGATGGATTGTTGGAATAGTGGAATAATGGGCATCAAAATCGGAAGCAACAGATTTTTTGTTTTTCTTCTTACCCCACCATTCGAGTCTTCCAGTTGGGACGTTCCAGCTGGGTCAAAGCCCCTGAGTTCCTATATAATCAACAAGTTACAAAAATACTTCCTATAGAAGGGAGGGAACTTCAGACCAAAATCTCCTTGACAGTCGGGTTGTCCTATTCGTATAGTGGAGGCGGTTTTTTGTATAGAGATTGGTAAAAGAGCACATCCTGAGGGGAAAGGAGATCGTCCTGAGGGGGTTCGAGAAGGGGACCGTCTGAGCGATGGGAGGGGGTTTTGGTGAAAGGAAAGAGGATAAGGGTACTGGTAGCCAAACCCGGGCTCGATGGACACGACAAGGGAGCTAAAGTGGTTGCCCAGGCACTGAGGGACGCCGGAATGGAAGTAGTCTATACGGGCTTGCACCAAACCATAGATCAAATCGTCAATGCTGCCATCCAAGAGGATGCGGATGTCATTGGTCTATCCATTCTCTCCGGGGCCCACGTCCCCCTCTGTGAGAAATTGATGCGGAGACTGGGGGAAGAAAATCTATCCCATATCATGGTCGTCGTCGGAGGGGTTATCCCGGAAAGGGATGTCCAAAAATTGAGAGACATGGGAATAGAGGGGGTATTTCCCGGAGGCACAAACTTTGAGGAATTTATCCGATTTATTCGTGAGAACGTGAAGTAGAATTACCTTCAGCAGGTGGTGATGGAGGGAGGATCGTTACCATGGGCGGAGCTACCTATGTCAAGAATGAGAGGGGGGAAATAGAGAAAGTCATCCTCCAGTCAGGGGTGAAGGTTAAGCCGGTGTACGGGCCGGAGGACCTTGCGGACCTCGACTATGAAAGGGATTTGGGCAATCCCGGGGAGTATCCATTCACCAGGGGTATTCATCCAGGTATGTACAGGATGCGTCCTTGGACCATGCGCCAGTATGCCGGCTTTGGCACCCCCTATGAGACTAATGAGCGGTTCAAATTGCTCATCGCTCATGGTCAGACGGGGTTAAACGTAGCCTTCGACCTGCCCACCCAATTGGGCTTGGATTCCAATGATCCCCTTGCCGAAGGAGAGGTGGGTCGCGTCGGCATGGCCGTGGATACCCTGCGGGATTTCGAGATTGCCTTTGCCGATATACCCCTCGATAAAATCGGTACCGGATTGACCATTAACGCCGTTGCCAGCATCATCCTCGCCATGTTCCAGGCCACGGCGGAAAAGTATGGGTTTGCCTTGGACAAGGTTAGCGCTACCCCTCAGAATGATATCCTGAAGGAGATGGTTAGCAGGGGAAACTGGATCTTTCCCGTGGGACCATCCATTCGCCTCATCGGCGATACTATCGAATACTCCGCAAAGGTTATGCCCAGGACAAACCCTGTGAGCGTTTGTGGATACCACATACGGGAATCTGGATGCACCCCGGCTCAAGAGATCGCCTATGCCTTCGAGATCGCCATGACCTATATCGACCACGTGCTCCAAAGGGGGATGGACATCGACGATTTTGCCCCCAGGATTTCCTTCAACCTCGATATTTTCGGAAATATCTTCGAACAGGTAGGAAAGTTCAGGGCTGCAAGGAGGCTCTGGGCTAAGTTGCTGAAGGAGCGATACAAGGCCAAAAATCCACGGTCCATGTGGCTGCGAGGGCTCTTTGGGGGAGGAGGCGGAGGACTGACCAAACAACAGCCATTGAACAACATCGTCAGGGGGGCTTACTATGCCCTCATCTCGGCCCTCAGCGGAACCCAAACCATGGCCCTCTGTTCCTATGACGAGGCTTACACGATTCCAACACCTCAGGCTGCCATCATTTCCCTCCGAACCATGCAAATCCTGTTGGAGGAGATGGGCCTGAGGGATACGGTAGATCCCCTGGGAGGATCTTATTATGTTGAATCCCTTACCAACCAGATGGAGGAGAGGATAACCGAGGAGATGGAGAAGGTTGAAAAGATGGGTGGGATGGCCCACGCTGTGGAGATGGGATATATCCAGAGGGAAGTGGCCAAGCAGGCCTACCTCTATGAAAAGGCTCTCCAAGAGGGAGAGGTCCATAAGGTAGGGGTGAATATCTATAGCGAAGGAGAGGATGAAGAAGAGGTTCAGCTGCATGAATATAAGCCTGCAGCAGCAGAGGCGCAGATAAGCTCCCTAAATGAGGTCCGCAGAACAAGGGACAAGAGAAAAGTTGTCAGTACCCTTAGGGATCTGGAAAAGGCTGCCAGAAAAGGGGAGAATCTCATGCCCTATCTCCTTCAATCGGTCAGGGCATATGCCACCATGGGGGAAATGACCCGGGTATTCAAGGAGGTGTATGGAGAGTTCAAGGAACCAAGCATTTTTTAGCGCGCACGGGTATGGGATACCCCCGGAACACGGTGAAGCGGCGGAAGGAGGTAAGAGATGACCGGAATAACGGCTTACGGGGCCTACCTCCCGCGGTATCGGTTAACGGCAAGGATGATTAACGAGGCCTGGGGGAGGCCCGGCGGGCGAGGGGAGAAGGCCGTCGGTTACTTTGACGAGGACAGTCTCACCATGGGCCTCTCCGCAGTATATAACTGCCTTTCGGGAGATGCCATCGAAAAGGCGGAGGCCCTGTACTTCGCTTCCACTACCTCTCCCTATAGGGAAAAGTTGACCTCAACGGAAATGGCCATGATCCTTAACCTTTCCCCAGAAGCCCGCACCCTCGATATCGGAAATTCCACCAGGGCAGGAACGAGCGCCCTTCTGGTCGCCATGGAGACCGTGAAGGCGGGTTCCCGGGAGAGTGCCCTTGTGGTAGCGTCGGATTGTGGCCGGCTTGAAATACCCGGTGGCCCAAACGAGGCAACATGGGGGGATGGCGCTGCAGCACTGGCCATTGGGAAGGAGAATGTCATCTTGGACCTTCTTCACCACTACTGTTACTCCGATGAGCTCACCCACTTCTGGCGCCGGGCGGATG
>JAUWDQ010000081.1 GCA_030608745.1 Pseudomonadota bacterium
GGCTCCCTCCCGATGGATAACCGCGCTACATCACCCACGGCTAGGGTGAAGCCCAACTCCCCCAATCGCTTTACCCGTTGCCGGATCTGCCTTTTCTTTTCCACCCCCAGCCCCACCAACCATACCAGGAGCCTTTCATCCCGATGATCGATGAAGTAGCCCAGCAGGTGAAAATCGTACTCCTTATAGTGGGTGTTGATCTCGATGCAAGGAAGGACTTCGATCCCGAATTCCCGGGATATCCTCAATCCCTCTCCCACGTTTGCCACGGAATTGTGGTCCGCAAAGGCGATGGCCTCGAGCTTGAGCTCCTTGGACATTTCAAATATCTCCTCGGGTCCGTGCTGTCCGTCGGAACTAGCCGTGGTATGGATGTGAAGGTCGATCATGATCTCACAACCTCGAGGCCGGCTTGTTTGACCTTCAATTTCTTCGTTCCCACCGAGGGGAAGTAGACCCATACCTTGAGGTCCTCTCCGCGGCCCTCCCGCGACTTCACCACTCCAGGGCCGAATTTGGGATGCCTCACCCATGTTCCCGCCTCCAGGTCTTCCCCATGGCTTTCCCCTAATTCAGCGGAGGCCTCCTCGATCTGGCTGTCGGAGTAGTCGAGATAGGGACTTCCATCCACCTCTCTCTCCCCGTGAAAGGCCATCGCCCCTTCCCCCCGTCCTTCGGGTCAGAAGATCCTGGGGAATCTCCTCGATGAAGCGGGAGGGATAATTGTACCGCTCTGAACCGAACACCCTTCTCCGCTCCGTATTGGTGAGGTAGAGCTTCTCCTTTGCCCTGGTCATCCCCACGTAACAGAGGCGCCGCTCCTCCTCCAGGTCCTCCGCTCCTTCCCCCCTCCTGTGGTGGGGAAAGAGCCCGTCCTCCATTCCCACGAGGAAGACGATGGGAAATTCCAATCCCTTCGCGCAGTGGAGGGTCATCAGGCTCACCCTGTTCGACTTATCATCGTAGTCATCGACATCGCTGATCAGGGAGATTCGATCCAAGAATCCGGCCAATGTCTTGTCCTCATTTGCCGGATCGTGCTCGTATTGGGCCACCACGTTGACCAATTCCTCCACGTTCTCCCTCCGGGAAACGGCCTCCGCCGTCAACTCACGGCTCAACCAATCCAAATATCCCGTCCGCCCCAAAACCAGCAAGATGACATCCTGAGGGCCAGCCGTCTTTGCGGCCTCCCGCAAGGATTCCATTAAATCGATGAATTCACCAACCCTGTTCCTCATGGTGTCCGAAATGCCTCCCCCGGCCTGCCTGAAGGCCTCATAAAGGGTGATCCCCCTTTCCCTTGCCCACCCTTCCATCCTCCCAATGGTTTTCGGCCCGATACCCCTGGGAGGGCTCTGGATGATCCTCTTCAAGCTTATGTCATCCGCCGGGTTTGCGATGGCCCTCAGATAGGCGATGACGTCCTTAACCTCCTTCCTCTCATAGAACCTCAAACCGGCGACCACGGCATAGGGGATTCGCACCTTGACCAGCTCCTCCTCAATGGCTCGGGACTGGGCGTTGGTCCGGTAAAAGGCGGCGAAATCACTGTATCTTCTTTCAGGAAGGTCTTGGATTTCTCGAACGATAAAGCTCGCCTCCTCCTGCTCATCCTTCCCCGTGAAATAGATGATGGGCTCTCCTTCGGTGTTCTCCGTCCACAATACCTTCTCCCTCCGCTCCCGGTTCCGCCGGACCACCTGCCCGGCCGCCTCCAGTATCCGCTTGGTTGAGCGATAATTCTGCTCCAATTTGATCACCGTCGTTCCGTGGAAATCCTTTTCAAAGTTGAGTATATTGGTGATCTCCGCGCCTCGCCACCGATAGATGGATTGGTCATCATCCCCCACGACGCAGATATTCCCGTGTTTCCGTACCAGATCCTGAATGAAGCGATACTGAATGAAATTGGTATCCTGGAATTCATCTACCAAAACATAGAGCAGGCGATCTTGATAATGCTCGAGGATTTCGGGGAATTCCCTGAACAGTTTGACCGTGGAGAGGAGGAGGTCGCCGAAATCCAGGGCGTTATTTCCCTTGAGCATTTCCTGATAGCCTTCATAAACCAGGGCTACCCTTTTCTGCAGTACGTTGAATGGGTCCGGCGTAAATTCTTCTTGGAATACGCCGTGATTCTTCGCCCGGTTGATTTCCGCCCGGATTGCCTTGGGATGAAAGGCCAGCTGGTCGATCTCCAACTCCCTCATAACCGCCTTGATGGCCTGTTCTTGATCCCTCTCATCGTAAATAACGAAATTGCGATTAAAGCCCAGGCGATCGACATATTTTCTCAGGATCCTGGCGCATGCCGAATGAAAGGTGCTCATCCAGACCCCCTGGCTCGCCCCTCCCAGGAGGTGATCCATCCTCTCCTTCATCTCCCCCGCCGCCTTATTGGTGAATGTGACGGCCAGAATCCTCTCGGGGGAGACTCCCTTTTCCAGAATGAGATAGGCGATCCGGTAAGTCAGCACTCGGGTCTTTCCACTGCCCGCCCCGGCGAAGATGAGCAGGGGGCCCTCGGTCTTTTTTACCGCTTCCCGTTGGACTGGATTGAGATCTTCCAGGAGGTCTAATCCCATTATCTCCTCTCTAAACCCCTTCGGAGAACCGCATTGTTGTATGCAACAATCACATCGGTCCTCTTGAGCATCCCCACCACCTTCTTCAGGTTGTTCCTATCAACCACGGGAGGTCTGGGCCTGATCCATAAGAGATGCTCTGAAATGCCCGGATCAATAAGCGAAACCCGATGGCCCCGAAGCCGCCCAACACTCCGATGAAAATGGCCAAGGTGATGGTGACGGTGTATTCACCCTTCCTAAGGGAGGTAATAGCCTTGAGGACCGTTCTCCAGAGAGAGGATCGATTCGGCATCTTCCCCTGTCGCCTTCCGATTCGTTATTCTACCGTAACGCTCTTCGCTAAGTTTCTGGGTTGATCTACATCATTCCCCTTGAAATCCGCTATATAGTAAGCCAGAAGTTGGAGGGGAATGGTGAGGAGCATCGGGGTTAGGGCGGAAATGGTGGGGGGGATGGAGATGACATCTTCGACCTTGGAGGCAATCTCTTTATCGTCTTGAGAGGCCAGGGCGATGATCCTTCCCTCCCTGGCATGGACTTCCTCGATGTTGTTCATAACCTTCTCATAGGTATCGTCCCTTGTAGCCAAGGCGACTACGGGCATCTCCCGATCGATGAGGGCGATGGGACCATGTTTCATCTCCCCGGCGGGATAACCCTCGGCATGGATATAGGAGATCTCCTTCAATTTCAAGGCCCCCTCCAAGGCTATGGGATAATTGATCCCCCTACCGAGGTAAAGGAAATTCTTGGCATGGACGTACTTCCTGGCTATCCTCTCTATCTCCTTATGTTCCCTGACGACTTCCTCCAACAGGTGGGGAAGTTTGACCAACTCACCGATGAACTCCTCCATGTGAGGATGGTCGATGTGTCCCGATCGTTTTCCAAGGAAAAGGCTTATCAGATAAAGGATAACCAACTGGGTTGAAAATGCCTTAGTAGAGGCAACCCCGATCTCGGGGCCGGCGTAAGTGAAGATGGTGTAATCCGACTCCCTTGAAAGGCTACTCTCAACGACGTTACAGATAGCCAGCGTGCGCGCACCCCTTTTCCTTCCCTCCCGCAGGGCAGCCAGAGTATCGGCCGTTTCCCCGGATTGGGAAATGGCCACAAGCAGGGTTTTCTCATCCACGAGGGGGTTTCTGTATCGGAATTCGGAACCAATATCCACCTCAACGGGAATCCTGGAGAGGGACTCGATGAGATATCTTCCCACCAAGGCCGCGTGATAAGAGGTGCCGCAGGCCACGAGGGCGATCTTATTGATCTCTTTCACCATCTTTTCATCGGTATCCAACCCCTCGAAGACGATCTCCGAGCGGTCCTCCGAGATCCTTCCCCTGATCGTATCCGTAACTGCCCTGGGCTGCTCCATAATTTCCTTGAGCATGAAATGTTTATATCCCCCCTTCTCCGCCATGAGGGGATTCCACATCACCCTCTTGGGCTCCCTCGGAATGGACTTTCCCTCCAAATCGAGGACCTCTACTTTCCCACCGGAAAGGACAGCCATTTCACCGTCTTCGAGAAAGATGAAGTTCCGTGTATAGGTAAGTACGGCGGGGGTATCAGAAGCGATGAATAATTCGCCCTCTCCCAATCCGACGACAAGGGGGCTCTCGCTTCTTGCGGCGATGAGTTTATCGGGCTCCTTTTCGCAGAGAACCCCCAGGGCATAGGACCCCTTGATCTCCCCGAGGGCGCGCCTCACCGCTTCATCGAAGGGGAGTCCTTCCCGGTGGAAATGGTCAATGAGGTGGGCGATAACCTCGGTGTCCGTCTCCGAATTGAAGACATGGCCCTTTTCCATCAATACCTTTTTGAGGGATAGATAATTCTCGATGATCCCATTATGAACCACGGCGATGCTTCCCGCCTTATGAGGATGTGCATTATCATCCGAGGGCCTGCCATGGGTGGCCCATCGGGTATGTCCTATACCAAGCCTTCCCTCGAGGGATTCCCCGGCGATCGCCTCCTCTAGAATCGTCAGTTTTCCCTGTGCACGTCGGACCTCTATCTTCCCACCATGAAACACCGCTATGCCCGCGGAATCATAGCCCCTATATTCCAGACGCCTCAGGCCTTCCATCAGAACCTGAACCGTTTCCCGAGGCCCCAAGTACCCAACTATCCCGCACATTTTCCTCGATCCCTCTAGTATTACGTCTCAAAAGTGATTTACAAAAATCACACCAAGACTAATCGTACGTATTGAGATGTCAAAATGTAAAATTCGAAGCACTAAATTCGAAATCGCCTCGGCTGAGCTCGTCGCAGGCCGAAACAATAACAAAATTCAAATTTTCCAATTTCTTCAAGATGTTTGGAATTTTGGTCATTTGATATTTGGATTTGTTTAGTATTTCGATATTCGAATTTCGGATTTAAAGTGTCGTATTTCTGGACGCTTTGCGATTGTGGAAATTATGCAAGTTATTACCGGGACACCAATCTAGCCGGAAAGGCCTATTTCTTCCTCGCCTTCCTATGTTTCCAACCCCTTATCGTTTTCTGCTTGGAGCGGCTGATGGCCAAAGCACCCTCTGGGATGTCTTTTGTTATGGTGGAGCCCGCTCCAATGGTCGAGCCCTTTTTTACGGTGACCGGTGCAACCAGCTCGACATTACTGCCGACGAATACGTCGTCTTCTATCACCGTTGGGTGCTTCTTCTTCCCATCATAATTACACGTAATGGTCCCCGCCCCGACATTCACATCCCTTCCCACCGTGGTATCCCCGAGGTAGGTCAGGTGGTTGGCCTTCGATCCCTCGCCGATAATGGATTTTTTTACCTCCACGAAATTTCCGATTCGGGCGTTCCGTTTGACCACCGTCCCGGGCCTCAGCCGCGCGAATGGGCCGATGCTGGCGCCCTCGTTGATAGTACTTTCGGCAATAACTGAGGATGCCCTGATCACCACGTCACTCGAGATTTTCGAGTCGGTGATCTGCGAATTCGGCTCGAGGACACACCTTTCCCCGATGGTCGTCTCTCCTTGAAGATAGCAATTGGGATAGATTACCGTATCCCGTCCAACTCGGACCGTTTTGTCGATGTACGTGGTTTTGGGGTCGACGATGGTCACACCATCGAGCATCATTTGGGTGAGCAATTCATTGCGCAGGATTTCATCGGCCTTCGCCAAATCGACCCGTGTGTTAATGCCCATCACCTCCGTGGGATCTTCCACCGCAAAGCCGTATACCCTTTCCCCCTGCTCATTGGCGATGGCTGCAATATCCGTCAGATAGTACTCCCCCTGAGCGTTGTCCGTCCTCACCCGCCCCAGTGCCTCAAAGAGAAACGGTGAATCTATGCAGTATATCCCGGCATTGACCTCTTTTATGGCCATCTCGGGAGGGGAGACATCTCTTTCCTCGACGATTCTCCCGACCAATCCACCATCCATCCTCACAATCCGACCGTAACCAGCAGGGTATTCCAAAATCGCCGTCATAACGGTGATGGTGCTGCCATTGCTCTTATGGGCATCGATAAATTTCCCAACGGTATCCCTTTTAAGCAGGGGGACATCTGCACAGAGGATCAGGACTGTCCCCTTGAATCCCTTCAAATGGTCTTCGGTGCAGAGCACGGCGTGCCCCGTCCCCAAGGGATCTCCCTGGTCCACGAAGATCAGCCGGTTATCGGGGAAGTGGGCTCGGATTTTCTCCCCCTGGTACCCCACAACCACAATGGTCTTCCCCGAGTTTATGCCATTGAGGGAGAGGTCGATGGGATAGCCCACCATGGGAACACCCAATAAGGGATGGAGGACCTTAACGAGATCCGATTTCATCCGGGTTCCCTTGCCGGCGGCCAAGATAATGGTAGTCAGATCATCATTGCCCATTTTAACGGATTCCCTTCTTTGATCGTTATATTGTGTAATAACAACCCATTATATCTCATTTCCGCCGCCAGTCAAGGTCAACTACCGCCTTCCGCCCCCTTGCAGAACTGCAGCACCGCATAACCCCAGCACTATATTATCGCAGCACTGCATAACCGCAGCACCTTGCTGTTTTCCCTTGACAGACAATGACTCTTCTATTATATATCCTGTAGCCCAAATGGTGCCGGGATAGCTCAGTCGGTAGAGCAGGGGACTGAAAATCCCCGTGTCGGTGGTTCGATTCCGCCTCCCGGCACCACTAAAATCTTAGCATTCAGGCAGGGTCAGCAATGGCCTTGCCTTTTTTCTTGTGAACCCTGTTCTACTCTGATACCATAGGCCCGTCAGGTGGTCCAACCAAAAGGTCTTTTCTTGCTGACCAGAGATGCTATCCCACTAGAGGTCCGGTTAAAGATTTTTAAACGGAATGGATAAGTAAACTTCTACAGGAAATCCTGGATTACGAGAAATCCAACAAAGACATCAAAGGCAAAGAGGGCCACAAAATGGAGGGAGATGCTATTGAATTAAAAAGGAATTTGTCGGAGCACGAATTATCTGTTTTGGACTCTGAGCTTGCGAAATACAAGAAAAGCACCGCCCTGGCATATGTTCTCTGGTTCTTTCTTGGGGGTTTAGGAATTCATAAATTTTACATCGGAAAAACCGGAATGGGCATTTTCTATCTCCTACTAGTGGGTGGCATTATAGTGGGAGCTATCACAGGCATGTCTAAAGAAATTGGCCCAGCAATGATTATCGCTGGCTCGTGTGGTCTCGTTCTTGGGATACTGCTCCTCGTCGACCTTTTCACGATTCCTCGGCAGATCAGAAGAACTTACGTCAAAGCGGAGCGGCAAATATTGGGTAAGATCAAAAGTACCCCGAAAGACAGTATTTCATTAACCTCAGACAGCTCAGCGAGGACGGACATTGGGGCACTTTCAGCTGAAGCCAAGGCCAGAATCGCAGAGACGGAGAAATACAGAGCGGAGATCAAGAAAAAGACAGGGAGGAAAAGGGTAGGTTGCCTCCCCCTGATACTCATCATACTCTTCGTATTAGGGGTTATCGGCTACTTCGCAAGTAGAACCCCATCTCCTCGAAAATTCCCTTCTACAAGAGCTGTAATACAGAACATTCTGGATAAGATTCGTATTAGGGTATCTCCAAAGAAACCACCTCGACTCGTTTCCGCAAGAAGTACATGTAACATAAGGAGCGGACCAGGTACCGACTACCCTATCACACGAAAGGCGGCCAAGGGTGAAAAGCTCGAATATGTTTCACTTGAGGGCAACTGGTATAGGCTGAAAGTGGCAAAAGGTAAACCTCAAGAATGGGTCCATAAGAATGTTGTTAAATCGGTGATCCCGAAGCCCGAAACTCCACAACTCCCTCAGGTAATCAGGGAAATCACTGTGAGAGGTAAGAGAATTAAGGTCGGAGATTTAGCTGATGACGCACTGAAAATACTGAAGCCGGAAGATACTCTGAAACTGGAAATAGCGCAAGATTCGAATAATCCTCAGAGCTTTGTTATAACCAGATATTGTAGAGTCGAAGGAAAGGTTTTTGCCCTCGAGCTAAAAAGATCAAAAGACGTGGGGCCTTATAGATTAGATAAAATCATCTTGGGTAAATTACCGCCCGGATCATCAGCAAGAGGAACGATCAAGAAATAGATGTTAGATTTGCGAGTCCAAGCCAGGTGGGTGTGGGATTCTTCTCAACACAGAGATTATCAACCAGGGCCATACGTTCGTATATACTCGTTTTCCTTTTAAGTACATTGAGGATTTCAGGCAATGCGAGAGGGAGGCGAGGGAGAATAATAGGGGGTTGGTTACGAAAATCTATGAGACCTATAGCTAACACCTTTGGGAGGCAAAAATGAGAGAAATCGAAATACCTGGAATAACTGAAGCATTACCAGAATTAGAGCCAAGTGTAATTATAGTAATCTTAATAATCATTTTGATCTGGGCAATTCTTTGGTTCTTTGTTCCATTCTGGGTGTTCGGAATTTGGCGCAGGATAAAAAAAATCGAGGGATTGATAAGACAACAGGTGGAAAGCAGACCAGATGAGGAAACAAAGAAAATTCTCAAAGAAATGGAATACGAAAAACGAGTGCATCGGGACAAAGATGATTAACCAAGTGTATGGGTTTGCATACACTCGTTTCCCATTCACGTACATCAAGTGCAAGGGGGACGCTGGTGAAATATGGATATTTTATTTGGCGATACCAACCTTCCATGGTTTATAGTCATGGCTTAACCGATCGAACATGGAATACTTCCTTCTCGATTTCCGCCTGAAGATTATCAGTCAAATGTTAATATTTCACGAGCGTTCCCAAATTCCCTCTTTTCTCAGACTTCCCATCACGAATAAGATCTTCTTGCCCTTCATCGAACTCCCTCCTTGTTTTGAAGAATACTCTTGGCACGCGTTGAGAAATCTTGACAAATTCCCATCTCCCTCTATCATGATCTTGAAAGGACTACCACGGGTTTGTTTTGGAGGCGACCCATGGGTCTGAGCCGGAGGGATTTCCTCAAGAGAAGCAGTGTTTTCTGTTTAGGTCTTGGGATCGCAGGGGGCCTTCCGGGTTGTTCATCCAAAACGGACGAGAAACCGACCAGCAAGAGTGGCCGTATCCTCCGAGAGGCGCGGTATTACGAGAAGCAGAAGGGAGGAATGGTGAGATGCCGCCTGTGCTTCAGGCAGTGCTTGGTAGCGGATGGAGACCGGGGGTTTTGTCGTAACAGGGAGAATCACGGGGGGACCTATTACACCTTAGTCTACGGCCTTCCCTGCGCTATCCAAATAGATCCGATCGAAAAAGAACCCTCATACCACATGTTACCGGGTTCTTCCATGTTCTGTACGGCGACGGCCAGCTGCAATAACCGATGCAAGTTCTGCCAAAACTGGCATATTTCCCAGCGGAGTGTGGATGAGACCATCAACTACGACCTCAGTCCTGAGAGAATGGTCGGCTTGGCATCCCTGGAGAACTGCGATTCCCTCTCCTTCACCTATTCCGAACCCACGGTCTTTTATGAGTACATGTATGATATCGCCAAGCTGGGAAAGGAAAAGGGCTTCAAGGTCCTCTTCCATACCAATGGATCGATGAATCCCGAACCCCTATCCGCCCTCCTCCAGTACATGGACGGGGTTACGGTGGATTTAAAGGGATTCACCGAGACCTTCTATCGAGAGGCCTCTTCCTCGCAGCTGGCCCCAGTTCTCCGAACGTTGAAGCACATAAGGGAATCGGGAAGGCATTTGGAAGTGGTGAACTTGGTTATTCCCACGTTAAATGACGATATGGTCAGGATCAGGGAAATGTGCGTCTGGGTAAGGGAATACCTGGGAAAAGAGACTCCGCTCCACTTCAGCCGGTTCTTTCCCGCTCATAAATTGACCCATCTTCCTCCCACCCCCATCGACACCTTGGAGAAGGCGTGGAAGATCGGACAAGAAGAGGGCTTGGAATATGTCTATATCGGCAATGTTCCAGGGCATGAGGGAAACAGTACCTTCTGTCCGCAGTGCCATAATAAACTGATCCACCGGGTCCATTTTGCCGTTCTAGCTAATCAGGTAAAAAGGGGGAGATGTCCCTCTTGTGGATATCCCATTCCAGGCATTTGGGCTGACGCTACTACATAGGTAATTCATCGGTAAAGGGGGCGAGTCTTTTTTTGAATAGAAGCTGTGGTTCGATTCCGTCTCCCGGAACCTCTAAAGACTTTTCGTTCAAAGGGTTAGCTACCATGCTGGTTAACCCCTTTTTTGTGCATGAGGTCCTCTGCAGGGTTGCCTCCCGGATGACCCCCTAACTCGCTGCGATGCATTGCCACAATCCCCTTTTTTTGTTACCGTCAACTATGACAGGGGTTCCACAAAGGGTTTTATTGAATTATGATTCATTCCCTCAGAGCCTCTCTGCTCATCATGGGGCTGAGCGGTAT
>JAUWDQ010000197.1 GCA_030608745.1 Pseudomonadota bacterium
GGATTTCGGCGTCCTGATCTGTTTCGAGATCATCTTTCCCAATCTCTGCCGAAAGTTCGTCAAGGAGGGAGCTGACTTCTTGGTCACCATTACCAACGATGCCTGGTTCGGACGGACATCTGCCCCACATCAACACCTATCCATGGTGACCTTCAGGGCCATCGAAAATCGGGTTCCTATTGCCAGGGCAGCCAATACGGGGATAAGTGCCTTCATCGATGCCAAGGGGGAGATTCGGAAAAGGAGCGGTCTCTTCGTCCAGGAGACCCTTATCGGTCAAATCGGCTCGAGAATCGAAAAAACCTTTTATACTCGATACGGCGACGTATTTGCCCTTGTCTCATCGGGATTGGCCTTCCTTTTCATCCTCTTGGCCTACTTCAAGAGGATATTGATCTTCGTCTGACCATCAGGGGATGTATTGAAGCGAAGCAACTGGAGAGGAGCCCTCATTTCCGGTTTTGATGTGAGCTACGAAGTGGATTCGAATTGAGCAAAAGAAAAACGAGCCATGTATGTGGTCAGGTAGGTGGCCGCGACCCCGTTCAAAATCCCCGTCAAAATGCCGAAAAGGAGGAGAACCGGCAAGATGTAAAAGACCTCCGAGTGTCTGATGAAAAGGAGGTAGACGATCGTCAATTGCACGATATTATGGGTATAGGCTCCCATGACACTGATGCCCACGAGGCTGAAGTAAGGCTTTAACTTCCGGTATGCAAGCCCCATGACAAGGGTGCTCCCGATCCCACCCCCCATCCCCAAGAAGAATGCGGGGGTCAGGAAGGTTCCCATGAGGATCGTCCCCAGGAATACTCGCAGTATCGTCACCATCAATCCGACCCTCAACCCAAACATGGCGATGGCCGTTAAGACGATGATATTGGCGAAACCAAATCGGAGCCAGGGAAGGGGCGAGGGGATAAACATCTCCACGCTGTGGATGACGATGGACATAGCCACAAGGGATGAAACCATGGCATTTCGTTTGATCCTTCTCACCGCCTATTCCCAGGACAAGTCAGTTCTTCTTTGAATCGGACACCCCAATTGTCTAGGCCGAAAAGCGCCCCCTTGGACACAAGGAAAGTCACCGACTCACCGCATCAACCTCCTCCCCCTCATCCCCCGTTATCCGCACGACGACCCGATTTGGGAGGCAGACCAAGGTCTCGCCGGACCTCCGAATGGAGCCGGATTTGATACAGAGCTTGTAGGGGCAGGGAGAATCGAGCACCCTAACCCCCTTCTCCGATATCTCCACCCTGGTCGTGCCCAATTTCCCTTCCACCGGGATGAGCCGGTCCTCCTCCAGGGAAAAATTCCCAACCTCCTCTCCATCCAACTCGATCACGACCCTTTTCCCCTCGCGGTGGAAGTGCCTTATCGCGGGGAAGCTCGCAAGGGTTACAATGACCAATCCTGCGATCAAGATCTTATCCGGCAAGGTAAGCATTGTGAATGGTTAGGTATTAGCCAATTGGCCTAACACCGTTGAGACAAGATTAGCAAACCCTCCGATCCACCACTGAAATCCGAATCTTTCCTAAGCATAACCATTTCCATTTCAGGCCGCAAGCCTCCTTACAGAGCTTGTGGGCTAACGAGGTACGAGTGCGAAAGAGAGGGAGGGTATCAAGTTAAGGTAACTGAAATTCGGGGGCCGTTCCCCCTTGGGGTGGAATACGAATTCAAGTTCTTAGTCCGATGCTTCTTCTCGCATCCGCAAGATTCGGGTCATCTCCTCAGGTGAATAGATCGATACAGTGGCTTCCTTAAATCCACGAAGGTCACGCGTCACTATCCCTTGAGCATCCACGTGCACGGCTGCCTCGTGAACCACAGCATCCTCGAAGTCCGGAAATTTTGATTGAAGAGCGGCTTCTAATACAGGCCGATTAACTGGAGCAATTTCAAACAGGCTTAACAGCTTTCCTATCTCTACTTGTGCTTGATAGGCCCCAACGACTCTGCTTGCAAGATAGTTAACCGTTGTAATGGTAGTAGCACAGAGGTATCCAAGAACTTCACCATCTTCTACCTTTGAAAAAAGATAGGCCACCGTCGTCGCGAAAGGCTCACGGTCTAACAAAATATCCAGAACAACGTTGGTATCGAAGAGGATCCTCAAAGGTACTTCTCCTCAAGATGCTTGCGATAATCCTTGAAGTCAATATTAGCTCCGCGTAGAGCACCTTTTAGAGATCGAACCACCGGCGTAAACTCTGCATTGGCTTCTTGCGGTTTATCTTCAATGGATGCAAAATAATCTGCCACCATCTGCGAAACCGATTTTCCTGCTTTTTTCGCAAAAGATTTTGCCCGCCGGATGAGCTCATCGTCTATGCGCAACGTTAGTTTTGTCTGCATTTCATACCTCGATTGAGATTGCCGTATATATTATTAATAAATATACGTCTAAGACTTGAACTTGTCAAGGTGGGAGGCGCTGTCTAACTACTTCCTATCCAGTGAGAGGATAGAGAAACGATCGCAGGCGGAAGAGAAGGATCGGACCCTTTGGGCGAACAGGTGATCCAAGGCCCCGTTATTCTTGGGAGACCAACCGAATACCTTTTCCCATACCTCCTGGCTCTCCATACAGAGGTAGATGAAAAGGTTGGGTTCGTAATCCCGCAACCAACCAACGATCTTCCGATACATTTCAACCCTCAGGGATTTGAGATACCGAAACTTCCCGTCATTTCCCGGAAAGAGCTCCCCCCAGAGGATCTTAGAGGCCGGAAATCGATTGCGAATGATCGGTTTTAAATAGGGAGGAAACCGAAATCCCCCCAAGCTGATCCAGATTATCCCCTTCCCATCGATCCTCTCGAAAATCTTCTCGATAACCCCTCGGTAATCCCGTTCCCATTCGGGGTAATAGATGAGGGGATCGAAATGCAATCCGATGGGATACCCCTCTTGCTGACATTTTTCCGCGGCAACAAGCCTCTCTTCCAGGGTCGAGGCACTCCGCTCTTCCTCGGCGATCAGCTTTTCGGGGTTCACCGACCACGAGATAACCGTTTTCCCTCGATGGTCCAAGTCCAGCAGGTTATCCACTTCATCCGTTTTCGTCTTCAGCTCGAAGATGACATTTGCCTTCTCGGCGAAAAAGGGGACTAGGGCTGTCGAAAAACGTGTCATTCCATCAAAGGCGAGGCTATCACCCAATTCTCCCGTTCCCAAGCGGAAGACCCTCCCTGGATCGCCGGAGAGCTTCTCCTCCACCTGGGCAAAGAGTTCTTCGATATTGATGTAGATGGTAATAGCGGGGTTATTGAGATACCCTTGGAGGATGCAATAAGAGCAATCTATGGGGCAGTTCACCACGAGATTGATAATCTGGTATCGGCAACAGATGTGGTTATGGGTCCCCGGGCACCCTTTTACAAAATCCCCTCTCTGTCTGGTGATCAGGAGGCTGTGCTTTCCCTCACCGAGGGGATCCTCGAAGGTGCTGAGCCTGCGAGCAACCTCCTGAGGTCCGTTTACCAAAACCACGGGTATCTCCCCCGATTCGCTCAAAATTCCCTCTGCAACGGGGTCCCCCATAACCCCCCGATCCAGGAAAATCCTCCTCACCCCGTATCTCGCCATGGATTTATCACCTCGTTAGGGGAGCAAGGCCTTCAAAGGGTCAATTCAAGCATCTCCCCCAATTCCTTCTTTTCCGAGGCCTCCATCAATTTCGAGATGATGTCTTTGAATACATCCACATTCCCGAAGCGAAATTCCACCCTCAACGTATCCCCCTCGAAGTAGAGAGGGGGTTGGAGGGATATCCCCGGGCTCAACCCCAGCCTCTTCCGCTTCTCACAAAAGGCCTTTTCCAGTTCCGTTAACCGCGGATACCTCATCTCTCGAAGCCGTCTTCTAACCCGATTGGTCTTGTGAACCCTGGAGATGGTGGCATCGGATACTATCCCCTCTATTTCCCCTTTGACGAGTTCCCTCACCGCCAACCCATCCCTCAGGGAGATTTCCCGTAAGAGGGTCAAGACCTCCCTCAACGTGTTTTCCCCCAGTTTCAACTCTGGAACCAATCTTCCTATCTCTGCCTGATCTTCGGCGGCGAATTCCAGGAACTGGGCGGCGTTCCCCAGGGATATTTCCTCCTCCACGATATAGCGCTTTATCCGGGTCCTCAGCTCGACGAGTTGAGATGTTTTTTCCAGAATTTTTGCGTTGGGTTGTAAGCCGAGCAGAGGCATGTAATCCCTGGCGATCGACTCCTTCGGAAGCCCGAATCGGTGAATGAGTTTGTGGAGGATCATCGATTTCTCGATGAGATTGAGGCCACGCGTTGAGAGGTTCTCGTGGAGGGCCATGTGAAAACCTTCCAGGTCATCAAGTTCCAATTTCCGGTAGCAGAAGGCCTCAATTTCTCCCAACCCCAATTGCTTGCAGACGGTCAACCTCTTGAATCCACTAATCACCTGATAACGCGCCCCCCGGGATTTCTCCCTTACGATGATGGGCTGAAGAAGACCAACGTGCCCTACGGACTTCATGAGACCATCAAGATTGGGATGAAAGGTCATGGAGAAACTTTGATTCCTCGAATCGATGGCATCAATCCCTATCTTTCTCAAAACCCGATCCATTTCAGTTCGCTCCAGTTTTTTTAATCCTATTATTCCCCATATGCCCCATACTGCTTGGCCAATGCCTCATACCTCCTCGCCTCTTCCCCCTTGCCCCTCTTGTAAAACCCCCGGGAGAGAATGTGGCACTTTCTAACCAACTCCCCCGAGGCCATCCTTTTTTCCTCGGCCTTCAAGTCTTGAGAACGCAAGAGTTTCTCCAGGGCCATCACCCGATATCGGTCATTTCCCCATGACCGAGTGGAGAGCTGATCCGCGTGTCCCCCC
>JAUWDQ010000303.1 GCA_030608745.1 Pseudomonadota bacterium
GGTCTGGGGGTGGCCATGATGACCCTCCTGCCCTATAACTATTTTCTTTCGAAGATTCAATCCACCTCGCAGGAATTGGAAAAATTCGGCACGAGCCTGGAAATTACCTTCGAACGGCAAAATGCCAAATTCCAACAATAAGGAGTCATCGGCCTATGCGGCTTAAAGAACAGCCTATGAGAAGAGGAAGGATTGAGATGATCCCCCTCATCGACGTCGTCTTTTTGCTCCTCATCTTCTTCATCTATGCCATGCTTTCCATGACCATCCATAAGGGGATTCCGGTCCTTCTCCCGAAGGCCAAGACATCACTCATTGACAAGGAAGAATATCTCTCCATCAGCATTACCCGAGATCACAGGATCTTCCTCGATGAAAGGGAGGTTCCCATGGAGGGACTCCTCCAGAGGCTCAGGGAGAGGAGAGAGGGGAAACCCCAAGTGAGGGTCTTTATCAGCGGAGACCGGAGGGTCCCCTACGAGTGGGTGGTCAGGGTATTGGACACGGTGAGGGCCTCGGGCCTGCGCAAAGTTTCCTTGGAGACCCATTGGAAAAAATGAACGGTACCCGTGATCTCATCTGCGGAATAAGCCTATCCCTCCTCATCCATGGGGCCTTCCTTGGACTCCCATTCTCCTCCGGAGGCCAAAGGCTCATCCCCACCCATCAGTCCAATCCCTTGGAGCTCTCCTTGGTCGAGCCAAAGGGCCATGAGGATGCCCGGCCTAAAATGAAACTCGTCTCTCTAAGCCAACCCGAAAGGGTTAGGCACAGCGTTAGCATAAGCAAGAGAAAGGTCACGAAAAGAAGGGAGCAATCGCCAGTCGGTCTTGAGGAAAAACCAATCCCCCTCCGCAGGGAAAAACCCATTATCCTCCCCAAGGAGGAGAAAATCTTTACGCCAACACCGGAGCCACTGTCCTCCGCCTCAGGACGAAAGATTGAAGATAACGTTCCACAGCTGGAGGAAGAAGGAGCGGGAAAAGCCCCTTTGCCTAGTCCTTTACCATCGGCGCAAAACCCCATTAAGGAAGACCTGAGGGCAAGCCTCATCCCAGGGGCGAGTTCGTTGAGAAGCCATCCCATTACGTTGGCAAACCCCAGATATGATCGAAACCCAAAACCCCCTTACCCCAGGATCGCCCGAAGGAGAGGATACGAAGGTGTCGTGGTGTTGAAGGTCGAAATCCTATCCAACGGCCGGGTCGGTGAGGTCCGAGTCAAAAGGTCTTCAGGTCATCACATACTGGATAGGTCCGCGCTCAAGACGGTGAAGAAGTGGAAGTTCATTCCGGCAAAACGAGGAGAAGATCCGATACGGATTTGGGCAGAGATCCCCATAAAATTTGACTTGGAATAAGGAATGAACATGAGCCATTTCTGTTTGCCAGCGCTCTTTCTTAATCTGTTCCTGGTTGGGGTCGGCCTTTCAGCGGATCGAGTTGTTGTGGATGAGGTAGGGAGATTGGTTAAGGTCCCAGAGCATCCAAACCGCATTATTTCCCTCTCCCCCAGCATAACTGAGATCCTCTTCTCCCTGGGGTTGGAAGAACGAATAGTGGGGGTTTGCGATCATAGTGATTTTCCCTCCCAGGCCCTATCCAAGCCGAAGGTGGGAAGCTACATCAACCCCAGTGTGGAGCGGACGATCTCCTTAAACCCGGATCTGATCCTGGCTACCGGAGCTGGAAACCCCCGGGAATTTGTGGATAGGATGGAAAGCTTGGGGTTGAGCGTTTATACCGTCTTCCCCAGGGACCTCGATGGCATCCTGAGAAGTATCTCCCATATTGCCATAGTGACGGGAAGGGAGCGGTGGGGGGCCAGGATCATTGGGGAAATGAGGAGGCGAAAGAAGAGGATTCTCCAATTAACCCGTGGCCAAAATAAGCCGAATGTTTTCTTCCAGATCGGAACGGCCCCCATCATTACGGTAGGAAAGGGCAGTTTTGCCGATGATTTGATCTCCCTGGCAGGTGGCCGGAATATAGCTGGGGGAGAATCGGTGAAGTATCCCCGCTACAGTATTGAGGAAATCCTTGTCAAGGCCCCCGATGTCATCATAATCACCTCCATGGATCCCAGGGGGGATTCCCAAAAATTGGCGGAGCAGTGGAATCGATGGGAGACGATCCCCGCTGTAAAACAGGGGCGTGTCTTTGTCATTGATTCAGACCTGGTTGACCTCCCCTCGCCGAGGATCATTGATGGCCTGGAGGTTATCGCCGGAATCCTCCACCCGGAGGTAGAGGGGATTTTGAGGAACCAATGAAGACGATTTCGTAAAAAGTCGGAATCAGACGGCAAAGAAAAAAGATCCAGATGCAAGGCGCGCAAATCCTGAGGAATGAGGCGTACATAGAAGTACGCTGCAATGACGAAGGATGCAGCGCAACTCCCACAGTCGGTCACAATAGTTTCCGCTTCCAGATTTGCCATGATATCCAAGTTTCTCTGGGCAAGATCTTTGAAGGCACCGTGATCTCCATAGCTGGCCGATAACAGTCCAGACGAAGTCTCCACTTGTGTTGCGTGACATAGACCTATTTAGGAGAAGCGATAAGATTGAGGTCGGGTTATCAGTTACTAGTGCAGACGATGAGATAAGAAAGTTGTTTGAACCAAGTG
>JAUWDQ010000284.1 GCA_030608745.1 Pseudomonadota bacterium
TGATGATCGTCGCGGGGTTAATCTTGGGCTCCTTTGACGCCGTCTCCGCCGGGGGAAAGATTTTGATATATTCCCCTTGGAAGGACAAAGTGATGAAGAAGTTCAACGCCCTCTTCGAGGAGAAAACCGGGATTAAGGCGGAGAGCATCAACATCTCAACCGGCGAGATCTATGCCCGGTTAAGGGTAGAAAAGGGAAGACCCCAGGCCGATATTTGGCACTCCGTCCGGGCAAGCTATTTAGCAGATGCGGAGAAACTGGGGTTGATTGCCCCTTATAACCCTCCCAATGCCAAGTATGTCTTGCGGCGGTACTCGTATCCCGATGATGATCATATCATTGGGTCCACCATGTATCCCCTGGTATTCTGCTATAACAAGGACTCCCTTAAGAAGATGGGGCAAGAGCCACCCAAGAATTACATGGATCTCCTGGATCCCAAGTGGAAAGGGGAGATCGTCATGCCTCATCCCGCTGCTTCCGGTACCGCCTATGCCTTTGTGACCACGATGCTTCAGATGTACCGGGAAAAGGGCGAGACGGGAACCAAGTCCAAAAAAGGGTGGGGTTACCTGAAAAAGTTGCACAATAACGTGGCCCAATACACCCGGAGCGGAAGCGCCCCCAGCAAGTTGGTCGCCAGGGGAGAATTCCCCGTTGGTATCACCTTCTTCGATCGGCCCTACCGACTGCAGGGGGAGGGATATCCGCTCGGCATCGTCTACCCAAGTCCCACCTATGCGGAACCCTCGTGTACTGCCATAGTGGCCAAGTCACCTAACCCCGAGGGCGCAAAAGCCTTCTTGAACTTCATGGTCTCCAAGGAGGCCCAGGAATTGGCCAAGAAGACGGGTAACTACTCGGTGAGGCCGGATGTGGCTCCGCCCAAGGGCGCACCCCCTTTGAAGGAGCTGACTATATTCATCGATGACTATGTTTGGGGTGCGAAATACAGAAAAGCGATCCTGGGCGAGTTCTCCATCATGACCTGGAAGGCGAAGAAAAAATAGGGTAAATGGAGGTGGGAGGGGGGAATAGTTTACCCCCTCTCGCTTTCTCCCTCTTAGGTTTGCTTCGCCCGACAAGGGCCGGTGAGTTTATAGATATCTCTGAAAAGGTGACTCTTCGCTGCTTAAAATATTTTTTCGGCCATTCTAAAGTTGATGATTTCGTAAAAGGTCGGAATCAGATGGCAAAGAAAAAAGATCCAGACGCAAGGCGCGCAAATCCTGAGGAATGAGCTGTACTTAGAAGTACGGTGCAGTGACGAGGGATGAAGCAGAACGCAGCAGATGGACTTTTTACGAAGCCGTCATCCTTGATTTCGGGATGATACATGATTTACAATGACGGGAAATTATCTGGGAGGTGCAAGACCCTTGGATCAGTTCATTAAAATCCTGCGTTCCTTCCACGAGGGTGGAGAGGATAAGACCTTTACCGAGAATTTTATCAGCCTTCTCAAGAAGAGGGTGATGCCCGGCCTTGTAACGATGTACGAGGCTGGCGTGAAATTCAAGAAGAATAAGGTTATCCTCCCGCCACCTTGGGAATCCATTTATGAGGGGTTGAAGCAAATCGGCTTCTTTAGGGTATTTGTGCCCGTTGAATATGGGGGAAGCAGAACATCCGAGGAGAACATCTATTTCATCATGGAACTTCTCGGATACACATGCCCCAGCCTCGGGGTCATCTTTGTGGCTCACAGCCGTGCGATAGACCTTATCCTCGCCGGGAATGATGAAGGTCAGAAGACGAAATTCCTTCCCAGATTGGGAGAGGGAGAATTCGGCGCCATCGCCATGACCGAGGAACGTGCCGGCTCGGATGTCAGCGCCATCGAGTTTTCGGCCAAGCCTCAGGGAGATCATTACATCTTTAACGGCCAAAAGATCTTTGTATCGAATACGGGGCTCGCCGGAATTTACACCATTTTGGTCAACACGAAGGGGAAGAAAGGGGCCCGATCCCTTAGTACTTTCATCGTGGAGGATGGGGTAGAGGGCTTTCGGATATATGGTTTACCGGAAAAGGACGGGTTGAAAATCCTGCCCACGGGCAAACTCACTTATGAGAATTCCGTTGTACCCAAGGAGAATCTGATCGGAAGTGAAGGAAGGGGTTTACTGCTGGCCCTGGAAGCCATTGACAAGGGCAGGATCTTTCTGGCGGGTATCGGCTGTGGACTCGCTTGCCGGATCCTAGACGAGGTATTCAACTACTCCCGCAAGAGGGTCCAGTTCGATCATCCGCTCACCAGTAGTCAGGACGTCAGCTTCAAGATATCCGATATGTATACCCAGATCAATGCAGCACGGGGCCTGTGTTTCCATGCGCTGAGACAGGTCCACACCCCATATTATCGAAGTGCATCATCCCAGGCAAAGCTTTTTACTACCCAGATGGTGATGAACGTGGCCCAAACGGGGCAGATGCTCATGGGTGGGAGGGGCTATTTGAAAAACAATATCATTAGCATGCTCAGCGGTGATGCCAGGGGGATGGAGTATCTGGAGGGAACCTCCAGCATCCAGAAGATGATCATCTCAAGCGAGCTCTTCAAGAGCTATACGTGACTTCATTGTAAAAAGTCGGAATCAGACGGCAAAGAAAAAAGATCCAGATGCAAGGCGCGCAAATCCTGAGGAATGAGGCGTACATAGAAGTACGCTGCAATGATGAAGGATGAAGCGGAACGCAGCAGATGGACTTTTTACGAAGCCGTCATACATGAAAGTCTCGGGAAGGGTTTGTGTTAATAGAGGGGGTGAGCTTTCGCGGTGAGCCTGTCAGCAGTATTCGCCTTGGGCTCCATGTTCTGCGCAAGCCTTAAAGTGATAAGAAATTGATTGATAAGAACTCGCTTTTTGATAGGGGAAATATAGGAGTAATGGGGTTGTGTGTCAAGAAAAATAAGTCACAATATATGGGGGTCTTGGGTTATCCGGTTGCGTGGGGGATTGTGAGGGATG
>JAUWDQ010000060.1 GCA_030608745.1 Pseudomonadota bacterium
CCTGAAGGAGCTCGATACCTTTCGCAACATCCCCTCCATTTTGAGAAATCCCAGATGGTTCAATCACTATCCCCAGGCCATCTGCGATCTCTACGAAAAGCTCATGTGGATTGACGAGAACCCCAAACCGAAACTCTCCTCGACGGCCTACAGGGACCTGAGAAAGAACATCATCAACCTTCAGGGGATTAAGGATATCCTGAGCTTGCGCCGAATCTAGGGAGATTTCCCATGACCATCGAAGATAAATTAGCCCAAGACGCCTTCAAGAACGACGAAGCCAGCCATATCACCCTCGATCAGTCCACCTGTAAGGACTGCCGGGAACGCTTCTGTATCTATTCCTGCCCGGCCCACCTCTATTCCCTCAATGAAGAAACCGGCCAGATGCAGGTGGAGTTCGCCGGATGCCTCGAATGCGGCACGTGCATGATTGCCTGTATCTACGGATCGGTCGCCTGGAACTACCCCAGGGGCGGCTTTGGGGTTCAATATCGATACGGCTAATAGCCCCGGGTTATTCATGCTAAGTATGTTTTTGGGCTCCTCCGTGTTCTCCAGCAACTCAGGTAGTTCCGGATCTCAATTTTCTTGACTTCGGCTCATGAATGACATATGATGACGGAAATATCGAAGGAAGGGGGGTGAAAAAACAAGAATTCTTAACTCAAAACCATAATGAAAGGGGGAAGGAAAATGAATGGTCGTTACCTATCTAAGCTACTTACCGTAGCCGTCATTTGCGCGCTGGTAGCGGTTTCTATCGGGGGAGTCGCATCGGGCGCCAAGAAGAAGACGATCTCCCTGGTCATCGCCACAGCCACCACCGGTGGGACGTACTATCCAATTGGCGTTGGCATGGCCTCCCTCTGGAGCATCAGGCTGGCAAAGAAGCATGGGATCATGGTGCAGGCCATCACCTCCGCTGGTTCAGGGGAGAATGTCAACATGCTCAAGGGCAATGAGGTGGATCTGGCCATCCTCCAGGGGCTCTTCGGGAAGATGTCCTGGAACGGCATCGGGATCTATAAGGGGAAACCCAATAAGGAGCTGCGTACCATCACCATGCTCTGGCCCAATGTGGAGCACTTCGTGATCTATAAGGATAAGGTAAAAACGGGCACCGCTACCGACATCAAGGGACTCAGGTTCTCCATCGGCAGGGCGGGAAGCGGAACGGAGAGGTCCGGGCTGACTATCATGGAGGGGCTCGGGATGAAGAGGGAGGATGTCAAGGGGGAGTACCTGGGCTATTTTGAGTCGGCCAAGGCGATGAAGGACAAGAGGATCGAAGGAGCCAACCTTGTTGCCGGCCCCCCGGTGGCCGCGGTAACCGATGTCTTCGCCACACCGGGCATGAAGGCGGTGATCTTGGAGTTCACCGATGAGCAATTGGAAGAGATCAACAAGAAGACCGCCTATCCCGGCTTCCGCTATGTCATCCCGGCCAATATGTATCCGGGACAGGATAAACCCGTGCGTACCATCGCCCAGCCCAATTTCCTCGGCGTGAGGATGGATGTGGACAAGGACGTGATAAAACTCCTCACCAAGACCCTCTTTGAGAACCCCGATTACCTGAAGGCAGTCCACAAGATGGGGGGCTTCATAACGCTGGACAATGCCCTCAGCGGTCTGCCCGCTCCCTTGCATGCCGGTTCATACGAATACTACAAAGAGAGGGGGTTTGAGATCCCCAAGAACTTAATCCCGCCTGAGGCAAGGTAAGACGTGAACGTGGGCCATGGTCCGCTTTTGGAAGACCATGGCCCACTCTTTTCCCATGGTCATGACAAGGAGGTCCTTTGGACAGCAGGTGAAGAAAGAGGAGATCAAAGGCCTGGAGGATAAAGGCGAAGTTACTACTATCTTCCGAGAACTCTCCGGAAAGTGGAAGTTGTTGGTCTATATCATAGGAATCGCCGCCTCCATCTTTCACATCTGGGTGAACACCATCGGGGTGATGCCGGGAATCTACCGTAATGCCGTTCACCTCGGTTTTATTTTGGTTCTCGTCTTCTTCTTCTATCCCACGTTTAAGAAGAAACCCCAAAAGGGGTTCGGCGTCGATATCTTTTTTATTCTGCTGGCCTGTACTGTGGCCGTCTATATCCTCCTATTCGAGGAGGAGCTCCATCTGGAGCGGGCTTCCGTCCCCATCATGCGGGACTACATCTTTGCGGCCATCGCCATTCCTCTCCTCCTCATTGGTACCTATCGGGCTGCTGGGCCGATCATCCCCGTTCTCTCCCTGATCTTTCTCGCCTATGCACTCTTTCTCGGTAAATACATCCCCGGCTCCTTTCACTATCGCGGGGTGGCCCTGGGGAGGTTACTCTACCGCATGTACCTGACCGATGAGGGGATGTTCGGCATCGTATGTACCGTCTCCGCAACCTATGTTTACCTCTTTATTCTCTTCGGGGCCTTCCTGTTGAAATCAGGGGCGGGGGAGTTCATCATCAAATTGGCCCAGGCTTTGACCGGCCGGCGGGTCGGCGGTCCTGCCAAGATCGCCGTGATTTCCAGTGGCTTCATGGGGTCGGTCTCGGGCAGTGCGGTGGCCAACACCGTGGCCACGGGCTCCTTCACCATCCCCTTGATGAAGAGGATAGGATACCGACCTGCCTTTGCCGGGGGTGTGGAGGCGGCCGCATCTACTGGAGGACAATTGATGCCCCCTATCATGGGGGCTGGGGCCTTCATCATGTCCCAGTGGACCGGGATCTCCTACCTCAAGATCATCGGTGTAGCCGCTATACCGGCCGTGATGTACTTCCTTTCCGTGGGTTACTTTGTCCATATCGAGGCCCTCAAGATGGGAATGAAGCCCATGAGCAAGGAGGAGATACCCGATCTCAAAGAGGTCCTGAAAGAGGGGGCAATTTTCCTCATCCCCGTGGTGTTGCTGGTTCTGCTTCTGGTCAGGGGGTTTACCCCCACCTATGCAGCCTGTATTGGGATGCTTTCCATTGTCATGGTAAGCTGGTTTCGCAAGGAGACCCGTATGGGGTTGAGGGATATCCTGGATGCCCTTTACATAGGCGCGAGGAACAGCGTCTCAACCGCCGCCATCCTCATCTGCGCCGGGATCATCATCGGAATCGTGGGGATCACCGGAGTGGGTGTCACCTTCTCCGGGATGATCATCGAGCTTTCAGGAGGTCATCTCTTCTGGGCCATCATCCTGGTGATGCTGGCCTCCCTCGTGCTGGGGATGGGGCTGCCGGTGACCGCCTCGTATATCTTTCTGGCGGTTTTGGCCGGCCCCGCCTTACAACAGATGGGGATCTCTCTACTGGCCGCTCATATGATCATCTTTTGGTATAGTCAGGATGCTAATGTAACCCCTCCGGTCTGTCTGGCCGCCTATTCCGCTTCAGGGATTGCAGGATCAAAGCCCATGGAGACCGGCTTTGCCGCCTGGAAGTTGGCCAAGGGCCTTTACATCATCCCCTTCCTTTTCGCTTACACTCCCCTGCTGTTTGAGGGACCTGTCCACGAGGTGCTCATTACTGCTGTGAGCGCCAGCCTGGGGCTTTTGGCCTTCACCGTCGCCATGGAGGGACACTTTACCCGCAGGCTCTTCCTCTGGGAGAGGGGTTTGGTAGGCCTCGCCACATTCGGACTGTTCTGGCCTCATACAACCTTTAGAATTCTGGGTTTCCTCATCTTCGGTTCCATTTACGTGACCCAGAAGCTGGCCGCCAGACGAGGAGCCTTGAGGACAGCAGGATAATAGTGGGCTTTTAAAATGTTGGATCGTGGGAAGGGATGCTGTCGCACCCGGCTTTGAGGGTGCCGGCGGAATCCCGCACGGTTTGACACGTTTCCGTCCATGAGGTATGATTTTTAGATAGGAAAAAGATATGGAAGCGGAAGAGGTAAATCATACCCCGAAAGGGACAGAGGAGATAGCACCGGATAAGCAGCCCAAACCGAAGAGGAGGGCTGTGAAGAAGATCGATATCTTCAAGGCGTGGTGTAAGGCCTGTGGGATATGTGTCGCCTTTTGCCCCAGGGAAGTTTTAGCCATCGATGAGGAGGGCTATCCCTTTGTGAAGAACTTGGATGCCTGTACCGGATGCGGGTGGTGCGAGATTCGATGCCCGGATTTCGCCATTACGGTGGAGACCAGAAGCAAAAGGAAGGCAACGAAGAGGGGAGATGGAAAAGAGGCGGGCTAAAGAATTCCTCATGCAGGGGAACGAAGCCGTAGTGGAAGGGGCATTAGCTGCCGGATGTCGTTTTTTTGCGGGATATCCCATCACCCCAGCCACGGAGATCTCCGAGATCATGTCCGTCAAGCTGCCTCTCGTGGATGGAACCTTTATCCAGATGGAGGACGAAATTGCGAGCATGGGGGCAATCATAGGGGCCTCGCTGGCGGGGGTCAAGTCGATGACGGCGACCAGCGGTCCCGGTTTTTCCCTCATGCAAGAAAACTTGGGATTTGCGTGTATGGCCGAAGTGCCGTGTGTTGTCGTGGACGTGATGAGGGGAGGCCCCAGCACGGGAATTCCCACCTTTCCCTCCCAGGGAGATGTGATGCAGGCCAGGTGGGGGACCCATGGTGACCACCCCATCATCGTCCTGGCCCCCTCCACCGTTAGGGAATGTCTCGATCTCACCGTAAAGGCCTTCAATTTATCTGAAAAATATCGGACCCCCGTTATCGTCGTCTTTGACGAGGTCGTTGGGCATATGCGGGAGAAGATCACCCTTCCTCGCCCAAAGGAGGTAGAAGTGATCGACAGGATCAGGCCCACCGTGCCCCCGGAATGGTACATCCCCTATGAGGATACCACCCAAGGGGTTCCCCCCATGGCGGTTTTTGGGGATGGCTATCGGTTTCACGTGACAGGCCTGACCCATGATATCCGGGGATTTCCCACGTTGCGGCCCGACGAAGTCGGACCCTTCATGGAACGTATTCATCGCAAGATTACCCTTGGCCTCCCGGAGATCCACATGGGAGAGTTCTTTCATCTGGAAGATGCCGATATCGCCGTCATCGCCTATGGTTCCGTTGCCAGATCAGCCCGCAGGGCGGTAATCGATGCCAGGGAAAAGGGAGTGAAGGTGGGATTGCTCAAATTGATGACCCTCTGGCCATTTATGAGGGGGGCCATCGAGAGAATCATCCAAAGGGCAAAGGCACTCATCGTTCCGGAGATCAACATGGGTCAGCTCTCGCGAGAGGTCAAGAGGGTGAATGAGGGAAAGGCAAAGGTGAGCACGATAAACAGGGTTGATGGACTGACGATTACCCCAGGCCAGATATTGAGGAGAATCAGGGAGGTGTCTTGATGCCAGAGGTTACCAGGCTCATCTACAAATACCTCCGTCATGACAAGAAGTTTCCCCATGTCTGGTGCCCAGGCTGTGGAACGGGAATCATATTGGGCGCATTGATTCGGGCCATTGATCGGACCGGCTACGAAAAGGACGATATCGTCTTGGTCTCTGGCATCGGGTGTTCCGGAAGGATGCCCGTTTATGTGGATTTCAACACCCTCCATACCACCCACGGACGGGCCCTTACCTTTGCCACGGGAATCAAACTGGCCAACCCCAACCTCAACGTCATCGTGATTATGGGCGATGGCGATGCCATGGCCATCGGGGGAAATCATTTCATCCATGCCGCCAGGCGAAATATCGAGTTGACAGCTATCATCGTCAACAACAGCATCTACGGAATGACCGGGGGGCAATACTCGCCCACTACCCCCTATGGTATGAAGGCGACGACGGCCCCCTATATCCATATCGAGCAGGAATTTAAGATCTCGGAATTGGCGGTAACGGCAGGGGCGGGATTTGTGGGGAGGGGGACGGTCTACCACGCCAAACTCTTGGATGGCTTGATCGAGAAGGCGATCCTGAAAAAGGGGTTCGGCGTCGTTGAGGTCATCAGCCACTGCCACGTCCAATATGGCAAGCAAAATCGTTTGGGCTCTGCTGTGGATATGATGAAGTGGCAGAGGGATAATGCAGTGACGGTACAACGGGCAAAGCGGATGAAACCCGAAGAGCTTGAGGGAAGGATTATCATCGGAGTCTTGACGGATAAGGAGCTCCCCATTTATCAGGATGAATACGATAAGGTTAAGGAAAGGGCGAAGGAGGGGTTATCCTCCCTTGGAGGATAAGGGGAGGCCCCGTTTCGCCGACCTGTCTTAGAAGGCATGGGAGGGGAAAAGGGGCATGGGTAAACGACACGAGATACGCCTCAGCGGTTCGGGGGGGCAGGGGATTATACTCAGCGGCATTATTCTCGCCGAGGCTTTAGGCCTCTACGGCGGGAAATTCGTGGCCCAAACCCAGAGTTATGGGCCGGAGGCAAGGGGGGGAGCGAGCAGGGCCGAGGTCATTGTAAGCGATGAGGAGATCGATTACCCCAAGGCCATCAAGCTCGACCTCCTTCTGGCCATGAACCAAAAGTCTTGCGACGAATACTACCGTGATCTCAAGGAAGATGGAATGCTCATCGTCGACTCCACCTTCGTAACCCAGGTTCCCACCAGCAGAGCCATCCAGATCCCCTTTACCAAGATAGCCAGGGAGAAATTTCACAAGGAGATCGTCGCCAACGTCATCTCCTTGGGCGCAATAACGGAATTGATGGACATCATCTCCCCTAAGGCCATGGAGGAAGCGGTCCTTGCGAGGGTTCCCAAGGGGACGGAGAACCTAAATAGAGATGCCTTAAAGGCAGGGCTGATGACGGCCAGGAGATTCAAGGAATCGTTGAAGAAGAAGGATCGAGAGCCCCAGGAGTATCAGCAAGAGGATTGAGCGAAACTCCTACGGAGGAGATTGCAAAACCTCCTGCCCCAACACCAAAAAAGGGGAATTCTTCTCACCCTTATCTCCACAATATGACCCTCCATAACGGAAGGGAGGTCAACCCTTTTGACAGAATAGGATAATATCCCTTTTGTCAATCATTAAATCCCAATATGGGTTATTTCATAACAGAGTTTTGGAAAGTAAACCACACCGGTCTATCAAGGTTCCCCTTGCTTTTATCTCAGGGATATGGTAAAGATGTTCCACGTTAGAAGGTCATTTTTTCGTCTTGGAGGGGCCCGATAGAGGGACTTCGAGGGAGATGGACTTTGGTTCGAGGAAAAGGAGGAATGCCTTGGTTTATGGAATCACCAAGGCAATCGCTGCCATCATCTTTCGTCTCTGCTACCGTCTTCGGGTTCAGGGCCTCGAGAACATTCCCAACCAAGGCCCTGCAATTATCCTCCCCAAACACCAATATTGGACGGATATCCCCATCGTGAGTTTAACTTCGAGACGTCAGCTCAACTGTGTAGCCAAAAGCGAGCTTTTCAGAATCCCCTATCTCAGAACCTTCCTCTCCCTGGTAGGGGGAATCCCCGTAAATAGGGAGAGAACGACTAAAACTACAGGCTCCTTCCGGTATATCCTGAACCTGTTAAGGGAAAAGGAGTACGTGGTTATCTTTCCCGAAGGGAAATACTATCCCGGCGAGGTTGGGAAGGGCAAGTCGAGGTTGATCCAAATGATCCTCAACTGGCAAGGTCATCGAGGGACCAATAACACGGGCGCAATGGAGGATCATATCCCCTTCGTTCCCATGGGGATTCGCTACGGAGGGAAAGGGCTGAGAAAGATGGTAACCGTTAAGATTGGGAGGCCGATCTTTGCCGAAGGTGAAGACGAGGCCTCAAGGCTTACGAACCAAATCATAGAGCGCATAGCCCGGTTGAGCGGTCTGCCCCGGGGATAGAGAGGCATAGAAACCATACAGTTGTTGGTCGTATAAGGAGGAATCCATGAAAGTGAGCATTGAAGGTATCTTTCCCCCCATCGCCACTCCCTTTGCGGATGGAAGGGTTGCCCATGATCGGTTGAAGGAGAATCTTGACAGATGGAACAAGACTCACCTGGCCGGCTATGCCGTCTTTGGTTCCAACGGGGAATCGGTCTACCTGGAACAGGAGGAGAAGCTCGCCCTGGTGGATACGGTTAAACAAAACCTCGCTCAGGGCAAGCTGTTGATCGCCGGAACGGGATGTGAATCTACAGATGCCACGGTAAGGCTGACCAACCTCGCCGCCGAAAGGGGAGCCGATGCAGCATTGGTGGTTACTCCACACTACTATAAGGGGAAAATGGATGCCGTCGCCCTGAAGAAGCACTATTTGAGGATAGCGGATGAGACGGATATACCGATCATAATATATAACGTCCCCAAATTTACGGGGATCAATGTTGCCCCAGGGCTCGTGGCATCCTTGGCGGAACACCCCAACATCATAGGGATCAAGGACTCATCGGGGAATATTGCCCAAGTAGGGGAAATGATTGCCACCACCCCATCCCCTCCTTCTTTCCACGTCCTCGCCGGATCCGCCGGACACCTCTTTACAGCCCTTGCCCTTGGAGCATCGGGAGGAATCTTGGCCCTGGCCAATGTGGCCCCTGATGAATGTTGCAGGATATTCGATGATTTCCGCGCGAAAAGGCATGCCGAAGCACGAGAGTTGCAGCTAAAACTCCTTGGCTCAAATAAGGCTGTCACCGCTCAATTCGGTGTGCCCGGGCTCAAGGCCGCCCTTGATATGGTGGGCTACTACGGTGGCGATCCAAGACCACCGCTCCTTCCACTGGGAGAGGACCAGAGAAATGAATTGAGTGAAATCTTAAAGAGGGCAGACCTGATTTGATGTGGGCCCCCTTGCTATGAGGAGAAAACGATGCGCGAAAAGGATAGGGAGTTGGCCAGGCGACGGAGAAGGAGAAGGAAGCGGCTGAAGCTGAGGGCAAAGATGGAGGCAAAAGGGGTCATGTCCAAAGCAGGGAGCCAAACTATAAAGGCCGAGGTCGAAAAGAAGCCCGCTGTGAAAAAGGAACCCAAGAAAAAGGCCGAGCCCACGGTAACCAAAAAGGTTGCGAAAAAGGCCGAGCCAAAGGAACGAAAGGGAACTCCGAAGAAGAAACCCGCGGAGAAGAAGAAAGGGGAAAAGCCCAAATCCGCATAACAATGAGCCTCCGTTGTTGAGGTTCCCACCGGTTAAGGTTTCAATGTAGGCACCGTAGCCCGGTGTATCGTTGATGTTAACCCGAATTGCCACCCGGGTTACCCCTCCCTCAAGATCACGTTATCGATCAGCCTGACCTTGCCCACTTTAGCTGCCAAGGCGATGATGGCCTGGTCCTCGATGATTTCGATCTCCTCCAGTGTCCTGGCATCTCGGATCTCGACATAATCGATGGTTACCTCCCCTTCGACTTCGATCACCCTCTTTACGGCATCGATAATTCTTCTGGGATTCCGTTCCCCTGAGCGGAAAAGCTGGAAGGCTTTCTGGAGGGAGTGGTTCAGGCTCAGGGCCGCTTTCCTTTGATCGGGGGTCAAATACTGGTTTCGAGAGCTCATGGCTAATCCATCCCGTTCCCTTAGGATGGGCATTCCGATAATTTCGACTCCCATATTGAGGTCTTCAACCATCCAGCGGATAACCACGAGTTGTTGAAAATCCTTCTCCCCAAATATCGCGATGTGAGGTCTAACGATATTGAACAACTTGGCCACTACCGTAGTGACCCCGCGGAAGTGTGTCGGCCGAAACCGGCCCTCCATGGACTCCGTTAATCGTTCTACTTCCACAAAGGTCTGGTAACCCTCTGGATACATCTCCTCCATGGTGGGCACGAACAGGATATCCACCCCTGTTCCTTCTGCGAGGCTTTTGTCCCTTGAGAAATCCCTGGGATAGACCTCGTAATCCTCGCCCTCCCCGAATTGAGTGGGGTTAACGAAGAGGCTCACCACCAATACATCCCCCCTCTTTCTTCCTTCCCCCATAAGACTGAGATGGCCTTCGTGGAAGTATCCCATGGTGGGAACCAGGACAATAGTTTTCCCACCTTTTCGAAGTTCATCCGAAATGGAACACATCTCCCTTATGGTCGACACAATTTCCATCCGGTCTCCGCTCCTCTCTCTTTCATTTTTCCCCTCTCTGCCCGATATTTCCCCCCATAAAAAAGCCCTTCTGGACTGATTCCAGAAGGACTTTTCGCCAAGGGAATGCCTCCCCTGAGCGCCACGTAAGAACTTCCCTCCGTCTCAGTCCAACTACTTGGATCCAAGCGGCTTGTAATACCAGGTTCCCCTCCTTATGGAGCGGACTTCCCGGATGAGATTCTCCAGATCTTCCTCCCGGTTTACGAAATCGATCTCGGTGGTATCGACAACAAGAAGGGGACTTTCTTCATAGTGGAAAAAGTAGGTATTGTAGGCCTGGCTCAAGGCTCGCAGATACTCAATGTCGATTTCCCTCTCATATTCGAGGTCTCGCGACCTGATCCGGGCGAGCAGTTTTTCCGGTTTTGCCTGCAAGAAAATAACCAAATCAGGCTTGGAAATCCTTCCATCCAGCAAGGCAAAGATTCGCTCATACAGGGCCAGTTCATTTTCGTCCAGGTTCAGATATGCAAAGATCCGATCTTTGACAAAGAGGTAATCACTAAGGGTGATCTGGTTAAACAGGTCGATCTGCCTTATCTCCCTCTGTTGTTGATAGCGGTTCAACAGGAAGAAGAGCTGCGTTTGAAAGGCGTACTTTTTTCGATCCTGATAAAATCTATGGAGGAACGGATTTTCCTCCGGCGATTCCAAGATACACCGGGCTTTAAACCGAGTGGATAGTCGCTCCACGAGGCGGGTTTTCCCAACCCCGATCGGGCCCTCTACCACTATGTACCGAAAGGATTCCATCGATGCGGAAAGAGTCTTCGTTTAAGATTTTTTACCATACCCTTCTTCCCTTTGTCCAGATCTTTTTAAAGGTAAAAAAGCATCGGAAATGTGAAATCCCTGGTCAAAGGAGGACAAGATCAGCCTTAGTAACCTTACATCCTTATGAGGAATATCTTTCGGTTCATTTCAAATCAATGGTTGTCTGTCGACGGCCGTTTTTTAGCGAAGAACAAATCCTTCCCGCAGCGGGTCAGTGGGGTCAATCAAGAATTCGTGGCGACCGGTGATGTGGGCCGTGCCTTCTACTTCCGGAATAATGGCGGGGTAAGAGCCGAAGGTGGTGGTTTGGACAATTACCCCGGAGAAGCGGCTGCCGATAATGCTCTCAACGACCATAGGCTGGTTAAGGCCGATTTCGCCCCGTGCGTGGTGGATAGCCAGGCGGCCGCTGACGCCCGTTCCGGTGGGGCAGCGATCGACCTCTCCCTCAGCAAAGACACAGACGTTACGACTATGCGCCCCTTCGACCATAGGCGGACCGATAAAGATGATGCCGTAGAGAAAGCTCAAGTCCTCTTCGAAGGGGTGGGTGATGGGCCGACTGGCCATTATCATCCGTTTAATAGCCATCCCCTTTTCGATGAGCCCACGAAAGTCCTCCGGAGTACAGGTCAAACCGACCTCGTCGGCCTGTATGTAAGCGTAAAACGCGCCCCCAAAGGCGATGTCGTAGTGCACTTTACCCAACCCGGGTACTTCAATCACCTCATCCAAAGCCAGCACAAAAGAGGGGACGTTGTGAAAATAGACGCTTTGCACCCGCCCCTCGGCCACCCGGGCGTGTGCTGTCACCAACCCGGCCGGGGTGTCGATTTTTATGGTAGTTTCGGGGGGCTTCATGGGCAGAAGGCCGGTCTCCAGCGCCACGGTGGTTATGCCGATGATCCCGTGGCCGCACATGGTGCTGAAGCCTTCGTTATGCATGAAGAGAACGCCGATGTCCGCTTCTGCTGTGACCGGCGGGGTGACGATGCAGCCGTACATGTCGGCGTGGCCACGTGGCTCCCACATCAGCGCCGTCCGCAAGTGATCCAGGTGCTCAACGGCATACCGCCGTCGCTCCAGGATCGT
>JAUWDQ010000115.1 GCA_030608745.1 Pseudomonadota bacterium
GATACGGAAGGAGGAAAGAGATGGCGAGGATGCTCGTTTTTTATCTTCTCTTTTTCATAACCCTTTTGAGTCATTCCCTAACATACGCCCTACCTGCCAAGGATGTGAAGGTAGTCCTCGATAAGGAATATTTCCAGATCACCCAGGGGCTCTTGAGAAATGCCAAGAAATCCATTCAAATGATGATGTTCGAGGCGAGCTTTTATGCCAAACATCCAAAAAGCCCCAGTAATATTTTAATTGGGGAATTGATATCCGCTCGGAAAAGGGGGGTAAAGGTTGAGGTAATCTTGGAGACCAGCGATCGAGGGGATAGGGCCACTGAGAGAAATAGGCAAACGGGCAAAATGCTATCGAAAGAAGGGGTGGAGGTCATCTACGATCCCCTATTTGTAACTACCCATGCAAAGGTGATCATCATCGATGGAAGGATCAACCTCCTTGGAAGCACCAATTGGACTTATCATTCCTTGACCAGTAATCATGAGGTAGGGGTTTTGATCGACTCCGAGGAGGTGGCGGGTACACTACAGGACTATTTCGATAGGGTAAAAACAAGCGGGCATAGAAAGTAATGAGGAGGTGCTTGATGAAAGAATCCGCTCCGCCAAAAGCTGATTTGGTCAGTGCGAGAGAAGCGGCTAAAATCTTGGGGGTGACCGTTCAGACCATCAAGAACTATATATACAGGGGAAAGATGAAATCCTACAAGACGCCCGGGGGACATCATCGTATCCGCCGAGAGGATATCATGAATTTCGGCCCCGTGGATGATAAGCCTTCCAGGGACGAGATGATGGAAAGCTATACGGAGCTTTACCACGGATATATTGATACCCTTCAAGCCTTGACCAAAGCCCTGGACGCAAGGGATGGGATTGTATCCGGCCATTCAAGAAGGGTAGCCGTTTATACCTCTTCCATGGCCAGGTCCCTGGGGTTCTCTCAAGAGGAAATGCAGGTGATCGAATTGGCCGGCCTGTTGCACGACGTGGGAAAGGTAATGATCAGTGAACATATCTTGGGTAAGCCTGGAAAGTTGACAGACCAAGAGTTCTATCAAATCCAGCAACACCCGGTGCTGGGGGAACGAATTGTCGAGGGGGCCGACTTCTTGCGGGAAACGGGGCCCTTCATCCGCCATCACCATGAGCGGTTTGACGGAAAGGGATATCCCGATGGATTGGCGGGGGAAGAAATCCCCCTGCAGGCGAGGATTCTCTTCTTAGCCGAGACATTCGACTGCGTTCGGTCCGACAGTTCATTCCATCAAGGGCTACCCCTCGATAGGTCCATTGAGGTCATAACACGAGAATCTGATACTCAATTCGACCCCGAAATTGTGAGGGTCTTTCTTAATAGTCTCAATACTTCGGGGAAATAGCCCCAGGCTGGCCCCTACCCTCATTCCTCTGTCCTTGCCCTAAAGGGGGGCATCCCCGGTAGAAAAATCCCGTACTGCGATGGACTCAGTGGAGTTTGGGAATCCCTGTTGATTATAGAGCAGATGATATTTTTCAGAAGCACGTAAAACTTCCGAAGGGATTGCCTTTTGGACTCCCTCTGTTATGATTGAGAGGGAAGGTGCTTGACGTCATTGTAAAAAGTTGAAATCAGACGGCAAAGAAAAAAGATCCAGATGCAAGGCGCGCAAATCCTGAGGAATGAGGCGTACTTGTGGAAGTACGCTGCAGTGACGAAGGATGAAGCGCCACGCAGCCCTTCGGCTTTGCTCAGGGCCGTGAGCATGTCGAACGGCAGATGGACTTTTTACGAAGCCGTTGGCTTTGACCAGGGATGATTTGCATATAGTCGCGATGTTATCAGAGTGACAATGATTGGAGTTGTTACCAATCCACGGGCGAGAAAAAATGCCGAGAATCCGGACCGGGTAGAGAGGCTGAGGGAAATTCTCGGGCGAGAGGGGGTTTTTCGTGCGACCCAAACTCCCGACCAGATATGGGATGCCGCCCGTGAATTTCGCCGCGGGGAGGTCGATATCTTGGTTATAGACGGCGGAGATGGTACGCTCCATCACACCCTCAGCGCCTTCATTCCAATCTATAACGGGATAGATCTTCCGCCAATTGTCCTCTTACCGGGCGGAACCATGAATACCATTGCCAAATCCCTTGGGATAAAGGGCCTCTCGGAGGCGGTTCTTCGGCGAATCCCTAGCGCGGTAAGGGAGCGGGCTCCATTCCAAGTGGTTCGGGCGAATACCCTTAAGGTGAACGATCGATATGGCTTCATCTTCGGGGTGGGCTTTCCCGTGAGCCTGCTGATGGCCTACTATCGGGGTAAGGGAAGGGGTAGATGGAAAACCATCAGGGTTTTGCTCAAAATCTTATTTTCAGCCTTGGAAAAGAGTGGTGGGGATGACAATTTTTTCCATCCATTGGAGGCTGACATCAGGCTTGACCGGGAGAAGCTGCCTATCAGGAGATATACGGCCATTTTGGGTTCAACGGTGAAGGAGGTTGGACTGGGATTCAAACCAACCCGCCGAGCTGGAGAAAAGGAGGGTTTTTTCCAAATTCTCTGTTGTGACATGGGTCCCAAAAGGATGGGATTGAATGCGCTCAAGATGGCCCTTGGAATGGAATCAAAGGACGCGAGACTTTTCGACCGTATGGCAACCCGCTCCGTGATCACGTTGGAGAGGCCCGCCGATATGCAAATCGATGGGGAGATATTTAGGGATCAAAAGGAGATTCGACTCCACATTGGCCCACCCATAAGGTTCATCAGGACGAGGCCCTCATCATAAAAGGCCGTACTAATCCTTCAAGATAACTCAGGGTATTTGTTTGGCTCGATGGGGTTAGTGGTTGTGTACCCAGCTTTGTGTATCACCCCGGTTAGCCGGGGATTGACCTACAAATGATAGTCAAATTGCGTTCAACTATATTCCCCCCAGTATATTATGATGTCCCTTGTTTTCAACTTGACACACGGCAATTCCGTCCCTATACTCCGAACATCAAGACGTAAGTTCTTATCAAAACGCCTGACGAAACATACTCCGTATTGGAACCTGCCCAAGCCCATAAATCATGGCTCAGGGCAAAAGGTGATTTTGCATGCCGAGACGTGATGACATAAGAAAGGTGATGATTATCGGTTCAGGGCCTATCGTCATAGGCCAGGCCTGCGAGTTCGATTACTCCGGTACCCAGGCCTGCAAGGCCCTTCGGAAATTGGGATATGAGATTGTGCTGGTCAATTCCAATCCGGCGACAATCATGACCGATGCAGGTATGGCGGACGTAACGTATATTGAACCCCTCAACTTCCAGACTGTGAAGGAGATCATCAAGAAGGAACGGCCGGATGCGATACTGCCTAATCTTGGCGGCCAGTCCGGGCTCAACCTCTCCTCAGAGCTGGCGCGGACGGGCGTGCTTGAGGAACACGGCGTTAGAGTTATCGGTGTGGATATTGATGCCATTGAGCGCGGCGAGGACCGAATCGCGTTCAAGGAGACCATGGAGCGGCTCGGCATCGATCTACCCAAGAGCGCACCGGCTTACAACGTGGAGGAGGCTGAAAAGATCGCCAATGAGCTCGGCTACCCAGTGGTCATCCGTCCCGCATACTGCCTGGGAGGAACGGGAGGTGGCTTGGTTTACAACATGGAGGAACTCCGCACCGTTGCCAGCCGCGGCATTTCGGCAAGCCTTGTTGGTCAAGTATTGGTAGAGGAATCGGTCCTGGGCTGGGAAGAACTGGAGCTCGAAGTGGTGCGCGATGCCAAGAACCAGATGATTACCGTCTGTTTTATCGAGAATGTAGATGCCATGGGCGTGCACACCGGCGACTCATTCTGCACTGCGCCAATGTTGACCATCGAACCCGAACTCCAAAAACGCCTTCAAAAGTATTCCTATGACATTGTAGAGGCGATTCAGGTAATAGGCGGCACCAACATCCAGTTCGCCCATGATCCCCAGACGGGCCGGGTAGTGGTGATCGAGATCAACCCGAGGACATCACGGTCTTCCGCCCTGGCTTCCAAAGCCACCGGATTCCCGATCGCCCTCATCTCCTCAATGTTGGCAGCCGGCCTTACCCTTGACGAAATCCCATACTGGAGGGAGGGGACCCTGGAGAAGTACACACCATCTGGCGACTACGTGGTGGTTAAATTCGCCCGTTGGGCCTTCGAGAAGTTTCCGGGTGCCGAGGACAAACTTGGAACACAAATGCGTGCCGTTGGCGAGGTCATGAGCATTGGAAAGACTTACAAGGAAGCCTTCCAGAAGGGCATCCGGTCCCTGGAAAACGGGCGCTATGGGCTTGGCTTTGCCAAGGACTTTCATGATAGGTCCCTCGATGAACTGATGGAGTTGTTGGCCGAGCCTTCGAGCGAGCGGCAGTTCATCATGTATGAAGCACTGCGCAAGGGCGCTACGGTGGATGAACTTTACAGGAAGACCTACATAAAGCCTTGGTTCATTGAGCAGATGAGAGAACTCGTGGAGCTGGAGGAGAAGATTCTCCAATACAAGGGCAAGATTTTGCCAGAAGATCTCTTGGTGCAGGCCAAAAAGGAAGGGTTTGCAGACAGGTACCTTTCACAGATTCTCGGCACTCCGGAAAAGGAGATTAGGCACCGGCGCAAAGCTCGAGGAATGGTCCAAGGGTGGGAACCTGTACCCGTCAGCGGTGTGGAGAATGCCGCCTACTATTTCTCCACTTACAACGCCCCTGACAAGGTTGGAACCAGCAGAAAGCGGAAGATCATGGTACTGGGAGGTGGGCCTAACCGAATCGGTCAGGGAATCGAGTTTGATTACTGTTGCGTTCATGCAGCCATTGCGCTGCGCGATGAGGGGTTTGAGTCGATCATGGTCAACTGTAATCCCGAGACCGTCTCAACCGATTACGACACTTCAGAGAAGCTTTACTTTGAGCCGCTTACGGTAGAGGACGTGTTAAGTATTTATGAGAAGGAAAAGCCCGAAGGCGTAATCGTAGAATTTGGGGGCCAGACCCCACTCAATATTGCCAATGAACTGGCCCAGGCTGGTGTCCAGATCATCGGCACATCACCGGAAACCATAGATCTGGCTGAAGATCGCGATCGCTTTCGCCAGATGATGCATAAGCTGGGCATTCCCCAGCCTGAATCCGATATGGCCAGCACCCTTGATGAGGCCCTCAGGATTGCCGAAAGGATAGGCTATCCCCTGATGGTTAGGCCCTCCTATGTGCTTGGCGGACGTGGTATGGAGGTGGTCCACGATGAGGAGATGCTTAAATATTATGTTGACGCAGCCGTAGGCGTGACGCCCGAGCGGCCTATCCTGATAGACAAATTCTTGGAAAATGCCGTTGAATCTGAGGCAGACGCCATTGCCGACGGGACGGATGCTTTTGTTCCTGCGGTTATGGAACATATCGAGCTGGCTGGTGTCCACTCCGGTGACTCCGCTTGTGTGATACCTCCTATAAGCATTCCTGCCAAGCACATTGAGACCATTTGCGAGTATACCAAGAAGATCGCAGTGGAGCTTAATGTAGTCGGTTTGATGAACATCCAGTACGCCATAGCGAACGATATTGTTTACATCCTTGAAGCCAACCCACGTGCCTCTCGGACCGTGCCTTTGGTTTCCAAGGTCTGCAATATCCCTATGGCGCGACTTGCCACACAGCTTATACTCGGCAAAAAACTTGCTGACCTTCACCTTGAGCCCAAAACGATTCGGCACTTTGGCGTGAAGGAAGCGGTATTTCCCTTTAACATGTTCCCGGAGGTTGATCCGCTCCTGGGACCGGAAATGCGATCCACAGGGGAGGTTTTGGGGATGGCCGAATCTTTTGGTCTCGCCTTTTTCAAGGCCCAGGAAGCTGCGCAACAGCAGCTTCCTTCTGGGGGCACCGCGCTCATCACCGTGTCACAGGGGGAGAGGCCGGCCGTCCTCGAGGTCGCCAGGCAGTTCGAGAAGCTTGGCTTTCGTATCAAGGCTACCGAGGGGACCCAGAGGTTTTTGGCCGACCACGGCATCGAATCCGAGCTCATCCTCAAGATGCACGAAGGCAGGCCTAACATTGTAGATGGGATTATGAATAAGGAGATTCATCTGGTAATCAACACACCCAGCGGCAAGTTAAGCAAATGGGACGATTCTTATATCCGCAAGGCGGCTATTCAGTACAAGGTACCTTACATCACCACTTTGGCCGCGGCCATTGCTGCCGGCAGGGGCATTGAGGCATACCGGCAGGGACACGGTGGGGTTCGCTCGTTGCAGAGCTACCATGAGGATATCAAGGGGAAGGGTTAGAATACACTCAATAAATTACGGCAGGAAGATGTTATGCTTTTCCCAGCCCATATAAAGGACGAGGTGATAGATGAAAATTGAAGAGATAAGGATAGAAGATTTAGATCCCGGAAAATTCATCGAACAAAAAGTACAGGAAATTTCCTCTGTTGTTGGGAGTGGGTTAGCAATTAACGCACTGTCAGGCGGAGTCGATTCTTCCACGGTCACGATGTTAGGATATAGGGCATTGGGAGAGAGGCTCAAGACATATTTCATAGAGAATGGTTTAATGAGACACGATGAACCACAAAAGATTGTTTCCCTGTTTGAGGGATTGGGTGTCCCCGTAGAAATAGTTGATGTACAAAAACAATTCTTCGATGCTCTCAAGGGTCTAAGGGACCCTGAGGAAAAGAGAGAAGCTATTACCCAGGCATTTTACCGAGATGTTTTTGGTCAGCTTGTAAGAGAAAGTGGTGCGAAATATCTCCTTCAGGGCACCAATTATACAGATGTAGAGGAAACTGTAGCGGGAATTAAACGACAGCACAACATTCTTGAACAGCTTGGAATCGATACAGAAAAAAGATACGGGTATGTGGTGATAGAACCTGCAATACAATTGAGAAAACCAGCGATACGGGAAGTTGCAAAAGCTTTGGGACTGCCGGAGGGAATATATCATAGACCGCCTTTTCCCGGTCCCGCTTTGGCTGCGAGGATAATAGGAGAAGTAATACCAGAAAGGGTAGAGATTGTAAGAAGAGCCACAAAAATAGTTGAGGAAGAATTATGTGACACGGGGGCATTCCAGTATTTAGCGATTCTCCATGATGATAGAGTTACCGGGGTAAGAAAAGGAAAGAGAGATTATGGTTTTCAAATAGAAGTAAGATGTTGGGAGAGTAAAGATGCCATAATGGGCTCACCGACGAGGCTCCCTTACGATGTTTTAGATAGATTAGCGGAGAGAATTACAACGGAAGTGCCAGGTGTTGTCAGTGTTACCTATAACATAACCCACAAACCCCCTTCGACCATAGAGGCTATTTAGGAAAGGAATCCCCCCGGTAATGAGGTCCCTGTTTTGAGGATTCATTGATGATGTGATAATTTTTCCCTCAATTCGAGGTACATGCCCTTTGTTCGATTATTAAGCCGATAGGCTTTTATTAATTTCATTTTCCGTTTGTCATTTTCGACAACTGCCTTTTGGGTTAAGAAGGTCTCTAACCTGTAGTTCGCGGTCAATCGCTCGATGGCTAAAAACACATCTTCCTGGGTGGAGTAGTGATTTATCTCCGAATCCATGAGAAGCTGAGAGATTGTTATGCCAACCATGCCGGCATCGAGGATCCTCAGGGCAACCCTGTCCTCAGTGGCGAGTTTATCGAAAAGCTCCCTTTTATAGTTGAATGCGGGCAATTCTTCGTAATCATACGCAAAATTATCGGCTGAGATAGCAATTCCATTGGAGAAGTATTTCAACCCATGGGATTCAACCACATCCAAGAACGCCATATTCGAGTTTTTCTTCCTTCCCTTTTTCATTTCACCTATATTATAGCAGATTTTACGAGCGCCTCAAAGAGATCTGTTGATTGTATATGAACTCAGGGCTCCAATTGGAATAATGGATTGATGGAAAATACTGGAGTAGTGGAATAATGGAATATTGGAATGATGGGTTGAGAAGAGGAAAGAACATTAGGGGCTTCGCCCCTCGCCACTATTACAATCTTCCAACATTCCATGCGGATAGCATAACCAGCAGATTACGCTCAGGGACCACGGAATTCCCCGGAAAATCAGATAACTCCATCCCCCTTGCATTGACTTAATGGGGAAAGGATGGTATGGAGTCTTCGGATATGTCAAAGAGATCATAGATAGGGGAGGCCGCCTTTTCCCGTTCAAGATTGATGATCTCGTAAAAAGCCAAAATTCGATGGCAAAGTAAAAAGCTCCAAATTCAAGGCGCGCAAATCCTGAGGAATGAGGCGTACTTACAGTACGCTCAATATCTTCCTTTTTCCATTGACAAGCCCTCACAGTAGGACTAAACTCAAGTTCTAGAATATGCAGAATAATGAATTATGCCTATAATAAGTGCTTGGAGCCGACTTGATGACTCTGAAGCTCTAGCAGGTCAGCGAAACTGCT
>JAUWDQ010000251.1 GCA_030608745.1 Pseudomonadota bacterium
CGGGGCGCTTGCCGGTCGTCTTGGCCGTCATCTGGGGATGCAGATTCTGGTGTAGGGTGAAACCCAGCACCTGCTCCAGGAACTCGCCCAGTAAGCGATCCATCAGGCCGATCTCATCGCTGTGCTGGCCTTGAATGTAAGCCAGGTAATTGGTGACCTGGTGATCGCCGTAGGCGGCCCAGTTGACGCCATTGAGAATGGCGATGGTTTGTTCGATGATCTGTTGCGGCGTGAATGTCATACTACTCTCCCGCGATTGTACCGCTGAACGGCTCAGGCTGGCGACGGGCAGCGCTGATGGACCAAAACCTTTGTTGAGCTGTGGCCTTCGCTCTCAAAGAGCCTCTAATAACAAAGCAAGTCTGTGCGCCAGTCGTGTGTTTGCTGCTGCTGACTCCGATTACCATCTGCAACTACCCACTCATACTCAACCTAGATACCACCGTTTCTCTTTCTAGTCAGACTTTTTCTCTGCTCTTAAGGCATCATAATCGTGTGCAGTTATCACCTCACCATCCCACTTAAGGATACTAGCAACAAGTTCCTCTAAATCCAGTGGCTTGGCCGCAGCTCTAGGAATACCATTCAGTGAATCAAATTGAACGGATACTCCATCTTCAAACACTTTCCTATTCAGCGGCTCTACCGCTGTCACTTTGGGATTATGGTAAACATAAAAGCAAGGATTTTCCTGTCTATCCATCACAGCAATCGCGCTGAGACTAGGATACTTTGGCAACAGTTCACCCAGACGATCCCAGAGATCCTTTTCTATGAAAGTTAGTCCACTAAAGACTGTCACCTGAGAACTATTTCCGATATAGACGTATTCTATTCCCTCACCCATTGCTATTGATCTGGCTTCCTCAAGGGTATTAATTGGGGTAAAAGGAAGATGGGTCATCTTGTACGAGGGCGAGAAACGGGTGAAGTGGAGGGGGGTATCCTTTCCGAGATTCCCTAAAATCCACCTGCACATCTTCTTGATGTCATTCATCTGGTCGTTGAGAGTAGGGATGATCAGATTGACAACTTCGAGGTGCTTATTCGCTCCTTTGATGGTCTTCAAAGTCTCCAATACAGGCTCAAGCTTTGACCCTGAGATTTCCCGATAAAATTTTTGGCTGAAGGCTTTTAGATCGACCGTCACCCCGTCCATGAATTTGAGCAATTCCAATAGGGGGGCTTTTGCAATCCCGCCGTTTGTGTGACAGAGGGTCAATAAACCTCTGTTTTTGGCCCCTTGAACCACGCCATACATCAATTCATAAAAGACCGTGGGTTCGTTGATACTGTGGGATATTGATCGACATCCATTTCGTAGTGCTTCCTCGACGATCTCCTTCGGTGTACAGCGAAAAGCCCTGATCTGCTCTGGAGGGGATTGAGAGATGGACCAGTTATGGCAATGCTTACATCTAAAGTTGCACGACGCCGTGTAGACACAGATGTTTGTATGACCTGGGACCATGTGATACATCGGTTCCAGTTCGATGGGATCGATCTGAAGGCCGCTCGGTCTTCCGTAAACCAGGCTTCGAAGTATCCCCGCCCTGTTTTCTCTATTACGACAGAAACCTCTTCTTCCTTCCGGTATGAAACATCCTCGAAAGCAGAGTCGGCAACGAACGGAATTATTTTTACCCCTTTCGTAAAACATAGCCTCCCCATCGAGGCCTTTAGAAGAAGGAGACTCGATTTCCTTGGACCGGGTGGAGCGGGGGAGGAGATGGGAACCCATGCTCCCAAAGAGACAACAAAGGAGTGATTTTTTCAAAAAGGAACGGCGATTCAATTCCCTGCCCATATCCCCTCAATGGGAAAATTGCAAAACCTGCATTTTCCGTTCATCATGTTTGTTTCAAGAATATCGAAGTTTGTTCGATGGATGATCTTTCGATTGCAGGAAGGACAAAAGGTAGAATTGTAAATATGGCCGGGAACATTCCCGATGTAAACGTACCTCAATCCTTTCCCTTTTGCGATCTCATAAGCCCCTTCCAGGGTTGAGATCGGGGTAGCTGGGAGGTGGGTTAATTTATAGTTTGGGAAAAACCTGGTGAAATGGAGCGGGGTATCGGGTCCTAAATTCTCCTTGATCCAGCGGCACATCTCATCGATCATTTTTATATCATCGTTTAAGGTAGGGACGACGAGATTGACGATCTCCAGCCATACCTTCTCCTTTCTCACCGTGATTAGGGATTTCAGGACAGGGCCAAGGGTCGCTGAACTCACCTCTTCATAAAATTTCTGGCTGAACCCCTTGAGATCAATCTTTACCGCGCTCAAGACCGATAAGAGCTTCAAGAGGGGCTCTTGATTAATGTACCCATTTGAGACGATTGAAGTCTTCATCCCCATCCCTTTGGCAATGACCGAGATGTCATACAGATACTCATAGTAGACGGTGGGTTCCGTATACGTGAAGGAGATGGATTGAAGTCCATGGTTTTTGGCCTGCTGGACGATTTCACCAGGAGTATGGGGGTAATGGTCCAACTCCTTGAGGCTCCTCTGAGACAGGGGCCAATTATGACAATACTTACATCTCAGATTGCAACTTGCACAGGTGACGCACAGCCTGAAATGGCCAGGGACAAAATGATAGAGAGGCGCCTTTTCAATGGGACCGATATTGACGGCGCAGGGTTTCCCGTAAACAACGGTATATAATTTCCCCTTCCGGTTTTCCCTGTTTCTACAGAATCCCCTCTCTCCATGGCCGATGACACATTCCCTTGGACAGAGAAGGCATTGTACTTCTTGACCATCCACGTGTTCATAGAACATCGCCTCCCGGGGAGTGGGGTTCGTTTTTCCAAGTGTTTCCCTTGGAGGGAAAACCGAGCATCCCATTCCGGAGAGAATCGAAACGATGCCGTGGAGAAATCTCCGTCTGTTTAGCATTACGAGGAAAGCACCAATTTTAGGGAGGGTTCGAAGGGCCTCCAAATTGTCGAATTCGGATCACAATTTGCCGCTCCAACATTTTATGCTATTTCCGAATCCTTGTGAAGAGGAGGATGAGAAGGAAGCTACTGATTTTGATGATTGCCATCGTGAAGCACGATTCCTTGAGACCGAGGATGGGAAGGAGGAGGACGCCGCCAAAGAGCCCCCCGAAGAAGCCTCCAAAAAGATCTGCTCCATAGAGTAAACCAGCCGCTTGGCCAAAGGTCCCTTCCCTTGAAGCCGTGCTGAGGTAGATCTTATTTGCCAGGGGAAATTGAAATCCAACTAAGGTGCCGGAAAGAAAGGACATCGTCAAAAAAAGCGTATAGAGGAGAATATAGATGGCCGTTTTCTCAAGGTATTGGGATGGGATGGAGAATACAAACGGGAGGAGAACGGAAAAGAGGGCAATGCACAATTCAGTCGCCAAGAACAGGGGAAGATCCTTCTTTATTCTATCCAGGCGCTGGGTGACCCAGAGGCTACTGAGCGCAACGCCCGCCATAAACATGGTAACCAGGAGGCCAATTTGATAGTAGAGGTAACCGTAGAGCGTTTGAAAGGTGAAGATAATGGCCAGGTCGAACATCATCCCTGTCAACCCTGTGGTGAAAATCGCATAGGGAACGGAATATCGTGCGGTCCGTGGTCTCCTCAGAAAAATACCCGCAAGGAGGAGGGTGAGGACCGCCATCGGGAGGATCGTTATTCTCAGGCTGAACCCTTCA
>JAUWDQ010000066.1 GCA_030608745.1 Pseudomonadota bacterium
CGGGCTGGGAATGTAGGCAAGTACTGTCATGCTGTAATCCCCTGTCGCACACCGTCAGCCAGTTCACTCGTGAGTGTGGCGAGCTTGGCGACGCCGCCGTCGCCCAGCGCCGAGACCAATGACCGGTCCGGGGAGGGCTGGCGCACATCAATGTGGTTATCAGTATGATTTTCGCCGGGATCACAGGGGCCGCCGTTGCCGATACCAGTGCCATTGGATCGATCCTCATCCCGGCCATGGAAAGGGAGGGGTACGATGTCGACTTCTCCTCCGCGGTCACGGCCACCTCCTCCACGATCGGCCCCGTCATCCCGCCCTCCATACCCTTTATCATCTACGGTGTCTTGGGGGAGATCTCCATCAAATCTCTCTTTCTCGCCGGCCTTATTCCAGGCGTATTGCTCGGGCTCTTCCAGATGGGGGTGGTCGCTTACTATGCCCGAAAGAGGAATTACCCCAAGGGGTCTCTGCCATCCGTCAGAGAGGCGTTGAGGGCGATTTTCGATGCGGGGCTCGTTCTGATGATGCCCATCATTATCCTTGGGGGAATCTTGTCGGGGGTTTTTACGCCTACCGAAAGCGCCTGTATCGCCGTGTTTTACGCCTTCGCCATCAGCTTCGTTGTGTACCGGGACATCGGGCTGAGAGATTTGCCGAGAATTATCATCAATACCGGGGTAACCAGTGGCCTGGTTATGCTCGTGATCGGGACGGCGAACATCTTCTCGTGGCTCCTTGCCAGTGAAGAGATTCCCCAACATATATGCACGGCGATCCTCACCGTAACCCACAATCGCATCCTCATTCTCCTGTTCGTGAATATCATCCTGCTCATTGTGGGAACATTTATGGAGACCACGGCTTCCCTGATCATTCTCACACCGGTCTTGCTTCCACTGATGATCCAGATAGGGGTAGACCCCCCTCCATTTTGGCGTCATTCTCGTGCTCAACTTGGTTATCGGCCTCACCACTCCTCCCGTTGGGGTATGCCTGTTCATCGCTTGTGCAATCGGGAAGATTAGGCTCGAACGGATTTCCCGGGCCATCCTTCCCTTCATCTTGGCGTCCATTACGGTCCTCATTATCGCAACCTACTGGGAATCCCTTATCATATTTATTCCGAAATATTTCGGCTATGTGCCATTGGTCCATTAAACCTACACACAAAGGGGAAGCTTAAAATGATACGCGTCGAATCGGAGGAGATCAAGGCCACTGCGAGAGAAGAGGGAGTGGATTTGGTCGGAGTTGCTTCAGCGTATTGTGTGGAGACCACCGCCAATCGCCGTGGTCCCCAGAGTATACTCCCGGAAGCCCGCTCCGCGGTTGTCTTTGCCAAACGAATGCTCACGGGATCCATAGAAAGTCCTAGTAACCAGGTCGTGACTTCCCAAAATTTGGCCCTTTATCAAGAGTTGGATCGGATCAGCTATGTAATAGGTTGTTTCTTGGAGGAAAGGGGCTATCAGGCCGCAACGGTCCCCTCATACAATCCGGTGGAGATGACTTTAGAAACCAAGGGGTTCGTCGGCGCGGTCTCACTTCGCCATGTTGCCCAGGCTGCGGGACTTGGAGTATTGGGCAAAAATAACCTCCTCATAACACCCCAGTTGGGCCCACGGTTGAGGCTGGGAGCCGTTGTGACCACGGCCCCCCTTGATCCCGACAGGCCGTTGAGCGAAGATCTCTGCGGGGATTGTAAAGCATGTGTAGCTGCCTGTCCCGCTGATTCCCTATCCGACCCTGGAAGGACTCATATGGGGCGCTGTGTCCGTCAGATCTTCCCCTACGGGTTGAACCGACTAATCACGTATCTCACCGAGAGTCTCGATCGGCCAAGGGAGGAGATTAAGCAATCTTTTCTGAATCCCAACTTCTGGAATCTCTATCAATCACTCCAGGTTGGATTGCATTATGGTTGCCATGCCTGTATTAACGCCTGTCCCGCAGGCTCCTCAAAACCAGAATAGGAAGGAGATACCGCACTATTCCAACAGCTCCGTCTATCCGATTGAGAGGACCTCGGGCCCAATCACTTTTGAAGCTTCACCAACTGGCAGCACGTTGAGATTCTCGCCCTTGGCCCGCAAAATCTATCCGCGCTAACCCCCTTTTCCTGGGATGATCCACAACGACTCCCTCCGTAAAGCCGCTTTCACCCTTTGGTTTTCAATTAACTTCAGATTTCTCATAACATAATTAGGGATGTCCACCTCGAATGTCACCCCTTGTCCCACCTCGGTTAAAAGGAGCGTATGATGGGTCTCTCTCTCGATGATCTTTTGGATTTCTCCCTCAAAGATATTTCCTCTCAGGGACTCCTTAATTGGCTTTCCCTCCCGGATCACCATCACCTCTTCGGGTCGAATAAGGAAGTCCACCTCATCCCCCGCACCCAGACGGGCCTTCAGCTCAAAACTGAACGTCAACCCTTCACCTTTGATAGTGACCCTTCCGACGCCCTTCCGGAGGTCCATATCCTGGACGATCCCCCGAAAGATATTCTTGATTCCCAAGAATCGAGCCACTCCCAAAGAGCGAGGGCGTTTATAGATCTCCTCTTTTCTCCCCGATTGTACGATCCTTCCATTGATGAAAACCCCTATTCTCTCCCCAAGGATGAATGCCTCCTCCAGATCATGGGTTACGTGAATGAATGTCACTCCAAATTCCCGCTGTACCTCTTTCAGCATCACCCAAAAATCACGACGGGTTGCTCGATCCAGAGCCGCCAATGGCTCATCCATAAGCAACAGCCGGGGGCGAATGATCAGGGCCCTAGCTAAAGCAACCCTCTGCTTTTCCCCTCCACTGAGCTGCTGAGGAGGGCGGTCCAAGAGATGAGCAATACCCAACCTGTTCGCATACTTCCCCACTTCATCCTCGATCTGAGATTTAGTCACCTTCTTCATTTTCAAACCGAATGCGATATTCTCCCTGACGTTCATGTTGGGGAAAAGGGCATAGTCCTGGGGAACATAGCTGATCCTTCGCTCTTCCGGGGGCAGATGGGTGACGTCTTGGGAATCGATGCAAATCTGGCCTCGCACAACCCGGTGAATTCCTGCCAGGGTCTCGAGCAGAATGGTCTTCCCTACACCCGTTGGCCCCAAGAGGATGAAGTACTTCCCTTCATCGACCTTGAGGTCAATCCCACCAAGCTCAAATTCCCCCACTTTGGCGTGAACGCCTCGGATTTCCATGAAAGCGTTCCCCGATTCAACCTAAAGCGAATACCCTCTTCCGGTCATCCTCCTCAAAGCGATGAGGGAGACCGCGGATAGGCTGATCAAGATAAAGGTAACCGCCACCGCCCTGTCCACTTCCGCCGAAGCGATGTTCAGGTAGATGGCGATGGGCAAGGTTTCAGTCTTCATCTGCATCGCTCCCGCAAGGGTCACTGTTGCCCCGTATTCCCCCACGGCCCTTGCCCAGGCGAGGATCCCTGCGGCGACGACCCCGTTCTTCGCCACGGGGAGGGTGACCTTGAAGAAGGCCTTCCATACGCCGCACCCCAAGGTCCTGGCCACAACCTCATATCGTGGGTCGATGCTGTCGAAGGTGGACTTCATCAGTCGGATGGCCAAGGCCGTGGCCACGCCAAACTGGGCCAGGATAATCCCCGGAACCTCGAAGACGAACCGAAGGAAATGCGTTTCGATGAATGTTCCCAAGGCGGTGTTAAAAAAGATCAGCAGCGCCGAACCAAAGGCCACGGGGGATACCACGATGGGAATATCCAAGAGGGTATCCACTACATTCTTGCCCCAGAATTCCGTCTTTGATAGAGCATAACTGGCTGGGATGGCAAATACTATTGCCAGGCCCGCGGCAATGGTGGCCGTAAAAAGGCTCAGTCTGATGGCGAAAAAGATCTCCCGAGATACGAGAGTAGAGAGAAGGATCTCCCAATCCACATAGAGGGCCAAGCTCAGAATGGTGATCAGGAAAAAGCCCACTAGAGCGATCAGGCAGCCCAAGGTCGCCGCTCTGAAAAGCCTATTTCCCTTCATCCCCTTGAGTGCCTTCACCATCATTCCTACCAATCAGGGGGAATCTCGTACCGGCCCCCGATTTGAGCCTTTGGTGCAAACCTCCTCGCTTCGGCTCTCGTGACGATGTATCCCCATTTCCGGAAAATACCCCTTCCCACATCTGACCCCAAAAAATCAATGTATCGCAGGGAATCCCGAGGGTTTTGGGAAAAGGTCGAGATGGCGATAGGAATAGAGGCAATCCGGGGAATCTCATCCGGTTTCAGGGGAATCGTCAGGATCCTTTTGGGGTTCCACTGTTCAAAAACCCTCCAGCCGATCACGGCGTCCACGTTGTTAAAGGCGACGATATTAGCGGTTCTCGAGCAGCTCTCCACATACGTCTTGATGTTGGGTTTTATCCTTTCCTTGAAGCCGTTTTTTTCCAGGATCTCCACCGCATAGAGACCTACACAGACCGAATGGGGATTGGCTATGGCCACCCTAACTCCCTTCCTAACCAAGTCACCAAGTCCTCTAATGGATTTAGGATTTGACCGTGGCACGTTGATGGCGGGAATGAGGTAGGCGATTTCCCGAACCGAATCGGGGTTTACCGCCTTCTTCTCGATGGCCTTGGCCATGTAGTCATGGGACCCCGGGAAATAGAGATCTCCCCTTCTGGATAGGATCATACGGGAAAGCATAGAGCCCGAACCGCCGAAATGAAGCTCCACATGAATTCCCGTTGCCTTCTCAAAAACCTGGGCCGCCTCCTTCGTAGCTGGTAAGCTGGCCGAACCAACAAAGGCAATCAAGGTTTTGCCATAAACTGCGGGCGAACTCAAGAACAGAAAGAAAAAGGAAAAAAAGATGGATACTCTCAATGAATCTTCCCCTGTTCCTTAACCACTTCCTCGAAGCGATGATCGATGAGTTCTGAAAGGCCCCCTGCTACTCGGTCATATTTGGCGATAAGTTCTTTCGCCACGTCTGTAAGGGAAGCAGTCCCTCCATCTCGTCCTCCCCTTCTCCGCACGATCAGTTTCTTTCCCAGGCATTCTTCCATGGCCTGAATGGAGGACCACGCCTTTCGGTAGGAGATCCCCATCTCTCTGGATGCTGCTGAGATCGATCCAAAACGGTCGATATACACCAGCAAATCCCTGCGACCTTGACCAATAAGAGGACTGCCCCGAATGGCAAACCAGATTTTCGATCTCACTCCAATCATCTTCTCTCTTACCATCCTATTCGATATGCCATATTTGCATAACGCTCGTCAAGTCCCCTGACCCTGAAAATTGGACACAATGGAAATGAACTGGTCATGGCGGATTGAAAAACACAGAGGGGAATCAAGCCAGGAGGAAACTCCAGGAATTGATCTGGAGTTTCCTCAGAAAAAGGCATGTAATTACTCTAACTTGCTAAAAGAGTTACATAAATTAGAATGAACAAATGCCAAAGCCCCAAATAAAAATAAATGCCAAATGTCAAAGCTCAAAGCTCAAAGCTCAAATTAATACCAATAATACAATGCCAAGTTGAAATTTCATTTGACATTTGGATTTTGGCATTTGACATTCTTAGTTGACATTTAAATTTTGACATTTGGAATTGCTATTTGGGTGGCTCAAAGGAATTTGGGCGATCGGGCGTTGGGAAGAGCCCAAAAGTCCGGAAACTCCTCAATTGATCCATTGACAAAAGAGACACGGATTGTACATTACCAATTATACTCATTTTCTCAAGGCAGAGATGATTTATGCCCAGATTCCTCTTATTCTTCATCTTTAGCCTCTTGTTATTTCGATGCGCAACAGCAGAGATGCCCGTTAGAGGAAAGGAAGGAGGAGATTCCCACCCACAAAAGGGCTCATTTCAGAAATTGGACGATGCCAGGCATCAAGGGGAAAGCACGAAACCCCCATTTGCTCTCGGGGAGGTGCTCGTTAAATTTAAGGCCGGCGTGACAAGGAAGGCTATTGATGGGATTCGAGAGGCATACGGCCTATCGCTCATTAAACGGCTCGAAAGTATAGGGGTGTATCGGTTCAAAATACCCTCCGGCTCCACCGTAGGGAATATGGTGGATGCGTTGAATAAGAATCCCCAGGTCGAATACGCAGAACCAAACTACACGATGAGTATCACCGGTAAATAGGAAGGGAAAAAAGTATGCAAACTGACGTCAAAGATTGACAAAAATTGTTAAAATCCGCAAGACCCCTCAATGGCCCCTCATTCGTTCGGATTTGGAAATTTCCTCCTATTATTTCAGCCCTTTATGAACTTACATCGGGAAAAGTTGCACTTTTGCATATTGGTACGATTTTTGCTTGTTTTTATTGTCGAATCCCGTAATTCGCAAAAATCGTTAAAAATTTACCCGTTCTTGGAGCAAAGGAAATGAGTTGGTTTTGGCTATTCGTCCTCTTTATGTCCCTGATTTGGATGGTTGCAACAAACGTCCAATACCTGCAATAGCTTATAAGGGAGACTTCTCCCACGAGAGGAATATCCCCTTTTTTTATGGGCGCACGAAGGGAGAGCTAGCTCGAAAAACTTATAACTCCCCAAAATCATAAGAAATATCGATATTCAATGATGATCTCGTAAAAAGTCAAAATTCGATGGCAAAGTAAAAAGCTCCAAATTCAAGGCGCACAAATCCTGAGGAATGAGGCGTACTTACAGTACGCTGCAGTGACGAAGGATGCAGTGCAACGCAGAAGTTGGACTTTTTACGAAGCCATCAATAGCCACTTTAAAGGGCTGACATGGTTTCAATAATAAACGTGGGGAAGATCCTTTTCATCACCTTCAACGTTCATGGGAAAAGACCGCTATTCAGGAACCCAAAGGCTTGCAGTTTCTTCCTCCATACGTTGCGGTACTATAAACCCCAATTGAAGTTTCAAGTTCTCGGCTATGTGGTGATGGAGGATCACATTCATCTCTTGATGAGAACACCCCCCGATGTAAGTATTTCCAGCATTATCCAGAAGATCAAGGGTGCTTTCGGGCGAAAGTGGAAAATGATGAGCCACTGGAAGGGGCCCGTGTGGCAGAAGAGCTTCTTCAATTCGATTCTCCATGACGATGCCTCTTTGAAACAGCGGCTAAATCAAATTCACAATCACCCCACGGCAAAAGGGCTTTCGCCTTCGAAAATGGGATATACCTATTCCAGCGCCAGGGTGTATGAAGAGGGAATTGACGATTTCCTCACCGATAGGGTTTCGGTTTGACCGCCACCGGGAAGGGAGCCCAGGACAATGCTCATCGACTCCCATGCCCACCTCGGGATGCCAGAGTTCGATAGGAACCGGGACGAGGTGATTCGAAGGGCCATCGACTCGGGAATCGAGCTCATATTCACCGTGGGCACGGACATTGGGGATTGCCGGAAGGCCATTGAGATCGCAAAGGGAAATGAACGTGTGTTCGCCATCATTGGAATCCACCCCCACAATGCAAAGGAGGTCGATGAGGGAACCTATCCGGATCTCAGGGCCCTTTCTCGGGAAGGAAAAGTAAAGGCCATTGGAGAGATAGGCCTCGATCTCTTCAGGAACCTATCGCCAAGGGATGTTCAGATGGCAAGGTTTCGACAACAGATCCATCTCGCCAAGGAAATAGACCTTCCCATCGTGGTCCATGCCCGCGATGCCCAAAAGGAGGTCCTGACCATACTGAGGGAAGAGGAGGCTCGGGAGATCGGGGGTGTATTTCACTGCTTCTCGGGAGGGTATGATATAGCCAAGTCTTGCATGGACTTGGGTTTCTTTATATCGATCCCCGGAACCATCACCTACAAGAACAGCGTTGAACTCAGGGAGGTTATCAAGAAGATTCCCCTTGACCGAATTTTGGTTGAGACGGATTGCCCCTTTTTGACCCCAATGCCCTTTCGCGGGAAGAGGAATGAACCGGCCTATGTGAAGTTCACCGCTTTGAAACTGGCCGAGGTAAAGGGGCTTCCCTTCGAAGAAGTGGCTCGAATCACCTCAAAAAACGCCAAAAAGGCCTTTCGATTGGATGAGGAGCTCATATGAAACCCGCCATCATCGTAGTCGACATGCTGAAAGACAATTTCAAGTATCGAAATTTTGCGCTCTATCCCTTATTGAGGATACTGGGCCGCGAGGATTTCCTGAAGCAATGCTGAGAGGATAGCGCGTTCATTGGTCGTCAAATGATATTGACATGGTTATCCTTTTCTGATAGTTTTGGCTTTAAGTATAAGAAATTTCAACTTTTTTGGGGAAGACCGTGCTGATTCTTAGGCGATATTTTTGGGTTCTCTACCTGATATTTGCCGGGGCTTTTGCCTTCGTCGGGGCCGATATCGTCAAGGGGATCATCAATCAAAAGCTTCGCCTCCCACCTCAAGTATCTGGAAGAAAGCCCAATACGGTATCCAAGAAACAGAAAGAGAAAGAGCCCTCCTTCTATGCGGTCATCCATAAGCGGGATCTGTTTCATTCGGCCAAGGAGAAGGTGGCGAAAAAGAAGGCCACCAACATACCCAAAAAGGTAGTGATCAAGGAAGAAGCCCTGGAAAAGACACCCCTCCACGTGAGACTGAGGGGAACCGTATACCGGGAATCGGGCAATTCCATCGCCATCATCGAGGACACCAAAACGAGGAAACAAGACCTCTACCATGTGGGGGATTTCATTTTAGGAGAGGCCAAGTTGATCGCGATATCGAGGAATAAGGTTTACCTTGAGAGGAACGGTAAACAAGAGGTCCTGGAGGTTTATGAGGGGCCGGAGGTAAGGACGGGCGAAAGAGCAGAGGGCAGGCGTCCCCAAAGGGGATCAATTCCGACAGGCGCAGGAATCAAAAGGCTATCAGCGAATCGATACCGAATTCCCCAAGAAGACCTGAGAAATGCCTTCGAAAATATGAACCATCTCCTCACCCAAGTCCGAATGGTGCCCAATTTTAACAATGGCGAACCGGACGGTTTTAAACTGCTCTCCGTAAAGAGCGGAAGCCTCATCCACCGGTCTGGGCTTCGTGATGGGGATATCATAAAACGGGTTAACGGGATCGAGATCGACTCACCCGAAAAGGCCTTCGAAGTCTACGAGCAAATCAAAAATGAGCCGACCATAACCGTAGAGATCGAACGACGGGGGGGAAAAAAGACCTTCACGTATGAGGTGAGGTAGTGGATTTATGGTTCAAAACCAACCCTCTTAAAAAAGGAGCGAGGATCCATGAATAAGGATTGGCTGAGATCGAGATTATGGGGGCTCATAATCCTTTTCCTCCTGGTTTCCTTTATCGTCATCCCATCTCCATGGGCCCAAAGGGGAGAGGAACGAATCTCCATCGATTTCCATGAAGCCGACATACGCGTCGTCATCAAATTCATCAGCGAGTTGACGGGCAAAAATTTCGTGGTGGACAGCAAGGTCAAGGGGAAAGTTACGGTCATCTCTCCCACGAAGATCACCATCGAAGAGGCCTACAGGATGTTTGAGTCCATTTTGGAGGTCGAGGGGTACACCACGGTTCCCGCTGGTAAGGCGATTAAGATCATCCCGTCCAGGGAAGCCAAGACGAAGGGAATCGAGGCTATCTCTCCGAGCGGAAGGGTCTTTTTGGGCGAAGACCGGATCATCACACGGATCATTCACCTTAAGTTCATCGATGGCCAGAGTCTGCTCAGTGTGATTAAGCCCTTGGTTTCAAAGGAGAGTAGCCTCGTATCCTATCCGTATACCAATGATATCATCCTCACCGACGTGGCCTCAAACATCAAAAAGATTCTCACCATCATCGAAGAGCTCGATGTTGAGGGTTTCCAGGAGGAAATATCCGTCGTCTCCCTGGAGTACGCCGATGCGAAGACATTGGCGGCGGAATTGAAATCCATCTTCGAGGAGAAGATGAGGACCCCAACGCCGGTTCCCGCTCGAAGACCCCGTACCCGTCCCGGTGCTGCTCCAGCGGCAGGGAAGAGGATCATCAGGATCATCCCCGACGACCGAACCAACTCCATCGTGTTGGTCGCCACCGTGGATGATACCATTGCCATCAAAAAAGTCATAGGTGATCTGGACATCCCCGCGCCGAAGGGGAAGGGGAAGATCAACGTCTATTATTTAAAGAATGCCGATGCGGAAGAGATGGCTAAGGTGTTAACGGAGATCACCTCCAAGGCCCGACCCACCAAGGAACCCAAAAAGGGGATCGAATTCGCGGGAGAGGTGATCATCACACCGGATAAATCCACCAATTCCCTGGTCATTACGGCCTCCCCCCAGGACTATGAGGTTCTGCGCGGGGTTATTGAAAAGCTGGACATCAGGCGCTTGCAGGTCTTCGTGGAAGGACTGATCATGGATGTCAGCATGGATAAGGTGCGGGAACTCGGGATGGAATGGCAGCTTAGCGGTGTCGATTACGATAAGAGCTTCCGCGATGCCAAAATGAAGGGTTTCGGTGGAACGAGCTTTGGGGATATCAATCAGGCCAGGGTTAACCCCTTCGATTTGACGGGGCTCATTCTCGGGGCGGCCGATGGAACCATCACCTTTGCGGGAAAGGAGTTCCTTAATATTGCGGCACTGGTCCGTGCCCTTCAGACCGATTCCGATTTTAACATCCTTGCCACTCCCCACCTGCTCACCATGGATAACCAGGAGGCGGAACTCATCGTCGCCCAAAACGTCCCCTTTAAGGTGAGGAGCACGGCAACGGCCAGCGGATTTCCCGTGGAGGAGATCGAACGGAAAGACGTGGGACTGACCCTTCGCATCACCCCCCAGATCAGCGAGGGGGATTTCGTCAGGCTCGAAATCTACCAGGAAATCTCCAACGTCTCAGAGACACAGATCGAGGGGGCGACGGATCTGATAACCAACAAGAGGTCGACAAAAACGACCGTTGTCGTAAAGGACAATCAGCCGGTCGTCCTCAGCGGTCTCATCCAGGATCGCGTTGATGATTCCATCCAGAAGGTCCCCTGGCTGGGAGATATCCCTTTGGTGGGGAACCTATTTAAGGTAGCCAAACATATGGGGCGCAAGAACAACCTCCTCATTGTCTTAACGCCTCATATTATCCGCACCGCCGAAGACCTGGAGGGTTTCTATGAGGAAAAGAAGGATGAGATGAAGAAATTTCAGGAGGAAAGTAGAGCCCGGAAGGGTAAAGAGGATGGAGGAATCGATATAGATCAATACCTCAAACACCCAGCCCCCATGGGGGAGGATGAGTCGAAGTAGCGTTTCGTGAATTCGGGGAATTGTCCCCATGTAACGTGTCGAGACATTGAACAGTGATGGCTTCGTAAAAAGTCCAACTTCTGCGTTGCACTGCATCCTTCGTCACTGCAGCGTACTGTAAGTACGCCTCATTCCTCAGGATTTGCGCGCCTTGAATTTGGAGCTTTTTACTTTGCCATCGAATTTTGACTTT